>JBDRPR010000196.1:0-7753 GCA_043826845.1 Bacteroidota bacterium | reverse complement strand
ATGAGAATATAAGAACTTTCGCCCAGATTATTGAAAGTGGCAAACTGGTAGCTATCGTAAGCACCAATTCAACCGATTACTTTATCTACAGAGGAGAACCCATGGGATTCAATTATGAGCTTTTAAAAATGTTTTGTGATTATATGCATATTAAACTTGAGATAAAAGTAAATAATGATATTCAGCATTCTTTTGAATATCTGAATTCCGGAAAATGTGATATTGTTTCGATGAATTTGAATTACACAGAAAGTCGTAATGAACAAATAAGTTTTACATCTTCAATTAGTCAATCAAGGCATGTTTTAGTACAAAGGAAACTAGATGATTGGAAAAAAATATCAAAAAAGGATCAGGAAAAACATTTTATTCGATGCTCTGATGATTTTAACGGAACTAAAATTGCTGTTCAGAAAAAATCGGTTTTTGAAGAATTGTTATATCAATTTGCCTTAAAATTTGGTGTACAGATCGAAGTTGTCGTTAATGACAGTCTTGATGTTGAAGAAATCATTAAGCAGGTTGCTGATGGAGAGATTGATTACACAATATGTGATGAAAATGTAGCTAAAGTTAATTCTAAATATTATAAAAATCTGGATGTGAAAACAGCTCTGACAATACCACAGAATTTTTACTGGGCGGTAAATTCTGAATCAGATTCGCTTAAAAATGTTTTTGACCTTTGGGTAGATAGCATAAAAACCACAAAGAAGTTTAAATTATTGTATCAAAAATATTTCGAAAATTCAAGATCCTCATCAATGATAAAAAGTAAATACCATTCTTTAAATAATCAGATTATTTCTGATTATGATGAGACAATTAAAACTTATTCAAAGGAAATTAATTGGGACTGGAGACTTCTTGCCTCTTTGATATATCAGGAATCAAGATTTCAGCCTAATGTAAAATCCTGGGCTGGAGCATTTGGTTTGATGCAGCTTATGCCGGTAACAGCCCGCAGGTTTGGTGCAGATAGCTTATCATCGCCATCTCAGAATATAATGGCCGGTGCCAGATACATAAAATATCTCGAAAAGACATTTTTCAGTGAAATTCCTGATAAGGAAGACCGGATTAAATTTATTCTTGCATCATATAATGTTGGTCCCGGTCACATAATAGATGCAATGGAACTGGCAAAAAAATACGGTAAAAATGATAAAAAATGGGATGATAACGTGGAATTTTATTTAATGCATAAATCAAATAAAAAATATTATCTGGACAAAGTGGTAAAAAATGGTTATTGCAGAGGACAGGATGCCTGTGATTTTGTGGACGAAATAATGGAAAGATATATGAATTATAAAAATATTATTAAAGATTGATCTTTTTTAGAATTTCAGAAAACTCACTTAACATCATTGCTGTTGCTCCCCAAACATGATTTTCGTTAATCAGATAATAGGGCACATGAATTTCATAATTAAAAAAATTCATAGTCTTAGTGTGGACAATTTTTTTATCTGTAAGTTGAAATATCGGGTATTCAATCAATTCAGCAACTTCATTTTGATCAATTAAAAAGTCATCAATTTTATCAACGTAACCGACATAAGGATAAACTTCAATATTGCTTACGGGTATGTAAAACATTGATATTTCACCAGTAACAATAATTTTTTTTGGATTTATACCAATTTCTTCATAAGTTTCTCTCAACGCAGTTTGTTGAAGATCTGAATCACCATTTTCGAATTTTCCTCCAGGTAAACTGATCTGCCCACCATGATAACCTTCGTAATCAGGTCTTTTAATTAATACAGAGTAAATACTATTATTTTTGGGATATAATAATATCATCACAGCACTTTTTTCATGAGGTTTACCTTTATGATCCCAATGAGATGCATAATTTTTCAATGAGGATGACATGATATCATGGGCTTCATGTCCAGGTAATTGAAGCGACAATTGATGTTTTAATTGTCTGATAAATTGATTAAACATACAATAGGTTAAAGCCTGAATTATTTATGGACTCTTTTAATAAAAGCTTCAACTTCAGGAACTCCGCCCTGATAAACAAGGTAGCCGTTATAGGGTTCTCTCGGCGTGATTTCATCATTTATAGGAGTAAGCATCATTCGTTTTACCTCTTCAGTATCTTCAGTCTGACCCAGCACCCAGCCTAATTTGATAAAAGCAACTTCAGGAAGCATATTTCCTGCAGGAATAATTCCTTTTGCCATCATATCCCTTCCTGTATCATACACAAACATGTGTACATAACCCCAGATTGTCTGAAGTGTCATGTACATATGAACTCCTTTTGCATGAGCTCGTTCAATTGCAGGATACATTTCCTTATTTACGTGTCCTAAACCGGTTCCGACCCAGATAATACCTTTATACCCATTGTCAACAAGAGCATCTAATGTATCAGGTTTCATACCGGGATAATAATACAACATAGTTACAGCATCATTGAAATAAGGAAATACTTTAACATCTCTGTCTTTTCTCCTGTGATTGTATTTTTTCTTAATATGAGTAAAGCCTTTTCTTGTAACCATCGCAAGTGGTGTATCGCCAATTGTCCTGAATGTAGAACGGTAGGATGAATGCATTTTTCTTACCCTTGTCCCTTTGTGCAATAATCCATATTCGTCGGATGTAGGCCCAAACATGCAAACCATAACTTCTGCAATATCTGAGTTTCCAGCTGTGTACATTGCATGCATTAAATTTAATGCAGCATCAGAACTTGGACGGTCTGAAGATCTTTGTGAACCAACAAGAACTACAGGAACAGGTAAATTCTGAACCATAAAAGTCAGCACAGCACCCGTATGATGCAAAGTGTCTGTTCCATGACCTATAACAATTCCATCAATTCCGTTTTCAATCTCCTTTCCAATAGCTTTAGCAAGGGCAATATATTGTTTAGGTCCCATATTTTCGCTAAAAACAGCAAAGATTTTTTCGGTTTCCAGATTACAGATATCTGCCAATTCAGGAACAGCACCATATAATTCACCCGGTGAAAATGCCGGAATAACAGCACCTGTACGGTAATCAAGACGTGATGCGATGGTACCACCGGTACCAAATAATTTTACATTTGGAAGTCCTTTAGTAATAGGAAATTGTTTTTCGGGTATCTGATAATTTGCTTTTTTATAGCCAACTTCTATTATCGACTTGACAGTTTTAATATCAATACCAATGTTATATCCGGTTATAATTTTTAATACAATGTGTTGATCATCATCATTTTCAGATCTTGGTAATACAGTTCCTTTGAACATTCCTCTTGTAGTATCAATTTCGGCCTGACCCCAGACTCTTGTATTATACTTTTTTAAAATCTCCAAAGATTCACCTTTATATCCTTGAAATAAATCGTCGCTCATCTTTAATTATTTTTCAATTTGTTTTATAAGTTCCTTTAAATCAATGTTCCCAACAGCCAATGCTCTGACTTGCCCCAATATCCAATTTACTTCAGAATGTTCATTATTCTTTCTGCCATTCTCTTTGAATTTGTTTTTTAGAAATTCAACCGAAGCAATGAGATCGTCTTTAGATTTCTTTTTAAATTTTATGGATGTCAGCACAGATTCATAATCCATTTGAGGATGTTCATAAATGACCTTAATCATATTTTTTGCAATTTCCTTATCAAACTTATGATCCTTGATATATTTAAATAAATCGTAAATCTGTTCATATTTAAAATCTGAAGGTGCCTTGTAGTGACCCTCTATATATTTAAACCAATGACCAAAGAATGTCCCAATAAACCTTGGATTGTATTTTAGATCAGTAATTATTTTTTCAATAAGTGGAACAAAATTGTTTTTAAATATATATGTGTATGTATCCTCCGGTATTTCCCATTTTTTTAATTGATTAAAACGATCAACCACATCAACAGGCAGAGTTTCTCTTAGTTTGGATATATAATCGTCTTCAAGCGGAATTGGAGGTGAATCTGTATCGGGGTACATTCGGTCTGCACCTGGTAAAACACGTTCAAAAATTGTTGTTCCATTCTCGAAAGATTTTCTCGTTTCATTTGGCACACCATTAAAAGCCATTTGGCACCTTTCTTCTATGGTTTCTAGAGCTGTTTTCATGTCATCCTCATGACCCCAGATAATTATCTGTGCATCATTTTCTCCTGCCTGCAAAATTGTTTTAATTATTTCAATTTCAGTTACGCCAATCATGTCATCAAATTGTTCGGTATGCAACATATTTGGTTTCTCAAGACAGGCAATAACTTTCAGCCTATCAGAAATTTCATTGGCAAATATTTTTTCCGGTTGTGTGAAATGAGAAAGAATACCTTTAAAGCCCGGAAGATTCACTGCAATCAGTTTGTGTTTTAAATCTTTGGCGATTTTCATGGGTTCATATGTAATCTCATAACCATCCCAATCCAGATATTCATAACTAATTTTCCAGTTTTTCTGATCTTTAACTTTCTGTTTTAATTTATCACGGACTGCCAGCAATGCCCATTGTCTGAAACATTCATTATGTGTTAATAAAGGTATCCATTTTGTATGAGCAACTCCTTTAATCTCAACACGTGTTCCACCTTTACAACTAACATTTACATCCTGTCTTCCGGCACCCATTCCTGTTCTTACATTACCTGTACTTCTGTTTAGAAAACGGATATAATTGCATGCTTCACGTACTTCATCAGGATTAACGCAATCAGGGTATGTAACAGTTTCAATAAGCGGCATTCCTAAACGGTCTGTTTTATATACTCTGACATGACCAATATCAGAAATTTCCCTGCATGAATCTTCCTCTATACTTAGTTGAATGAGTCTCACTTTTTTATGTCTCAAGGGTATTTCGCCTTCAACGCCAAGAATAGCAGTTCTTTGAAAACCGGTAGGTATGCTTCCGTCAAGATATTGTTTTCGGGTTATATGTACTTCACCAACAATATTCAGTTTACTTAGGATTGATATTTTTAGGGCATATTCAAGTGCTTCTCTGTCTATTTTAAAAGGAGGAGTATCATCTACCTCGTATGTGCAGGCAGTTGTATTATTAATCCGGTAAACTATGTTCTTTCTTGTTTTAAATTCCATTAAGGCAGTACCATCGTATTCTCCCAGTTCACTAAGTGTAGGACGCATATGTCTGATAACTTCAGCGTCATAATCATCATTATCATGATAAATTCCCGCAGGACATCGGCAAAAAAGTTTTTCTATGGTTTTTAGTTGTTGATGAACTTCAAGCCCTGACATAAATCCTATCCTGTCGTAATCTTTTTGAGTGGCTTGTTTTCTAGGAACATATCCTATTTCTTTTTTTGTATTTTCATAGTTCTGGGAAGGATCGATTTTTTCCATCATTTTGTATCTTTTAATCTTGCCAAATATAGTCTTGTTTTACCTATTTACAAATAAAAATATTATTCTCTTTAACACTACAGCAAACCTCCGTTTATATCAATTGATGCTCCATTAATATAGTCATTGCTGATTAAATGGTTTATTAGTTTGAATATATTCTCAGGTTCGCCAAATTTTTCTCCGGGAATATCTTTTTTAATAGCTGCTTGAAATTCACTTGAAACCTCGTGTATCATTCCAATGTCAAAATAGCCAAGGTTCAGGTTGTTTATTGTAATATTCCGAGAAGCATTTTCGACTGCAATTGATTTTGCAAGTCCCCATAAACCAGCTTTTGATGCGGAGTAGGCACTTGTTCCAGGTGTGGGTTTTTGAGCAACTACAGAACTGAAATTAATTATTCTTCCATAACCTTGCTCACGCATCACCGGAAGGAATTCTCGGATTACATTGTATGTACCTGTAAGATTTATATCAATAACCTGTTTCCATAATTCCCGATCAGATTTGTGTGCAAACCCTGAATAGTTTACTCCAGCGCAATTTATCAATATTATCTTGTTAAGTTTTTCTCCAAGTGCAATGTCTAATGACTCAATGCTTTTATAATCAGTAACATTTAGCCAATAGTACAAATGCTTTTTATCAGTTTGTGGTAGTGTTGAATTATATGTGCCATAAACATCTGCTCTTGTTTTTATAAATTCTTCAAGCAAATATTTACCTATTCCTCTTGATGCTCCTGTAATTAAAATCATATTTTGATGAGTTGATATGGTAAATTTTATACTTTTAACCCGAAAACAAAATTATAAGAATATTCTGAGCTTTTGTGAGAAAATTAAAAAAATACTTGCTTGATTTTATAAACTGCTTTTCTGCAAGTGTCCCTATTAATCTGATGATGAAAATTACAGGGAAAAAACATATTTCTCCCGTTTATCATGGTGTGTCAGATCTGGATGAACTGCATATTAAATATCTGTATCCTATTAAATCTGTTATGAAGTTTGAAGAGGATCTTGATTTTTTCAACAAGCATTTTAATGCTATTGATCTTGATACACTTATTAAAGCCACAGGTCAGAAAAATAAGAATAATAAAAAAACTTTCTTTTTATCATTTGACGATGGTTTATCATCAATATATCATACCATTGCACCAATTTTGGCTAAGAAAGGAATTCCTGCACATATTTTTATCAATTCAGCATTTGTCGATAATAAAGCATTAATGTTCAGATATAAACAAAGTTTGCTCGCAGAAAAACTGATAAAAAGGCAAAACTCATCCTTGATTGTCGAATTGAAAAAGATATTATTTCAGAATGAAGAAAGCAACTCTGATGTTTTTGCAGGACTTCTAAATCTTAAATATCATCAGTCTGATTTACTAGATAAATTTGCTGAATTATTGGATGTTGATTTTATTGATTTTTTAAACAAGCATAAACCATATTTGACAAAAGAACAAATTCATAGTCTTATCAAATCAGGTTTTACATTCGGTTCACATAGTATTGATCATCCTGAGTTTAGATATATTGATATGAATCAGCAAATTAAACAGATTGAGGAAAGTATGAATTTTGTTACGGATAATTTTTCACCTTCAATAAAAACATTTGCTTTTCCGTTTACTGATTTTGGAGTAGAGGATAAATTGTTTAAGTATATTAAAGATAAGGGTATTGTTGATTATTCTTTTGGAGGAGCAGGAATTAAAAATGAGAAATATGATTTCCATTTTCAAAGAATTCCAATGGAAGAAACAACCTTAAGTGCAAAGAAAATTATTCATACTGAGTATTTTTATTATATTTTTAAAATGCCGTTTGGAAAAAATTCAATAAAAAGAAAATAAATGGAGATTAAAGAATTAAATGCAGATAAACTAAAGGAATTCATAAATTCTCAGGAATTTAGAGAATTGAAAAATCTTCCAATTTCGTTCCACCGGGCTTTATCACATTTAAACAATCCAAGATTACACAAGAATGATGTATTGCTTTTGCTGGCATATAATGATGAAGAATTAGTGGGATATCTCGGTGCTTTACCTGATGATATTTTTGTACACGAAAAAAAAATTCACGTTGCATGGCTTTCGTGTATGTGGGTTCATTCAAAAATGAGGGGTAAAGGTGTTGCTCCGTATCTGCTTGGAAAAATGAATGAATTGTGGAGTAGTAATCTATTGATTACCAATTATACTCCGACTGCAAAAAAAGCCTATGATAAAATCAATGTATTTACTGAATTGAAATTTTTTATTGGTATAAGAGGATACCTGAGACTTAATTTGCATCAGCTTCAAATATTGAAAAATCCGACCAGAAAGAAAATTCTTTGGTTATATAGAATAACAGATATTTTATTTAATGTGATTTTTGAAACAAGGCTCATGTTTTTTTATA
>JBDRPR010000195.1:0-10072 GCA_043826845.1 Bacteroidota bacterium | reverse complement strand
AATTTCAATATTTTTTTCTGCCAGACCACTTTCTATTAACTGCATTTTATTACATTCCCATAAATTCAGGAAATATTTATCGTTTTTTTGGATAATAAAAAGGGAAGAATTAGTAAAAGATTCTCTGAATTTGGTTACTATATCTAATCCTACTTCGTAATTATCCGGCCCTGCCGAAGGTCCTATTCCCACTTTAATATTTTGTGGATTGCAGGAAAAATCTGCTTTCATTTTTTCTATCATTTTCTTTGCAATTCGAAGAAATGTTCCTTTCCATCCTGCATGAGCGACTGCACAAACTTTTTTCTCATCATCATAAAATATAAGGGGAACGCAGTCAGCAGCTTTAACGCATAATAAAATTTTTTTCCTGTTTGTTATCAGCCCGTCAGTATAAGCAATTTCTGTTAAATCTTTATTTGGTTCATAAATCTCAGCTATATTTATTCCATGTACTTGTTTTTGAAAAATTAGTTGAGTCAGATCTATTTGTAAAATTTCAGCAAGTTTATTTCTGTTTTGAAACACTATGGCATGTGCATCTCCTGAATTATAACCCAGATTAAAAGACAAGCAGGGTTTTTCTCTTTTTCGGGTTGTGATAAAATGCAATATATTTTTTTCTTCGTTTAAGTGTTCAAATTTATAAAGTGGTAAGTTGTTATAATGTTCTAAAATCATGTTAAAGGCCAAATCAAGTGTTAAAATTCCCTTTCTATATCTAATAGTTTCTGGTTTCTCCCACCGTTGCTGTGCTTTGGTGGATTAAAGGTTTTTGATATAACTTTCAACTTAACTAATGTATGCCAATTTGCAGAAAAATATGCAAGCGTGGCAGTTCAGGATATGTATTAAAAGATTCTAAAATCAGGTCAGATAACCTGTATGATGCTCCCATAACAAAACGGTTGAACCCAAGACGGAAGTTTACACCATAATTATATTTTTCAATATACAATAGATCAGAATAGGTTGTTCTCACAATTTTAGCATGCACTGCATTTGGAGTACTAAGTTTATCTAATGTAAAATGATCTGCACCTCTAACCCAGTTACCATATCCGGCAAAATCAATAAATTTACCAATCTGGTTTCCTCTTTTCCCATAATTTATCCTTATATAAATTTCTCCACCCCAATTACTTATTCCAATTCTTTCTCTTTTATGAAGAATTGTGTCGGGAAAAGTTTTCTGGTCGTTTTGCTTAATGCGAAATGTCCAGCCACTGAAATGAAGGTCCCACCCAAAAGCCAGAAAATTAGTTATTTTATACTTATAACGGTATCCAGCTCCAAATGAAGATGAATTTCCATACATAATATCCAGCCCGGATCCTTCAGGTTTATCAGCAAATAATCCATAATCAAGAAAAAGGTGTCCATAACGCTTTAGGTTTGGTCCGTTTTTTTGTATGATAGTGTCTCCTTCAACATCTTCTTCTAAAAGAACTGTTTGTGGAAAACAATTTACGGCAAATAATAAAATAAGAAGTAAAATAAATAGCCTCATTTTTTATAAATTTTAATTAGTAATTTGATACTCTTCGGTATATTTTTTATAATGTACCCGAATTATTTTTTTTCCTTTAATATCAGGCAAATAAATTTTTAAAGCTTCATTTTGGTAAACATTAATTACTGCATAGTAATCAATAATTCCTTTTTCATTTTGAATATGGTAATATAAATAACTTGTGCTTTGAGGATCAAAAATTTGGTTTTCAATCATTACATTTAAATAATCACCTTCTTTCAGAAAAAGAAATGTGGGGTCAACCTGTTCTTTTTTTGAATCTGTAAAATATGATGCCTGAGGCACTCCGTATCCATGAGCATAATCAAAATATGGATAGAGGTCGCCTGATTTTTCAATTTCATTAAAAAGTTGCATATTTCCCATGTTTGGATCAGTTTGAAGTGCACAGGCAGCAAATCCGGCAACAAGAGGGCTGGCAAAAGAAGTTCCCTGAGTTTCATGAAGGTCGCCTTTTCCTGCAACAATAACATGACCAAATGCACATACATTGGGTTTCAGTCTCTTGTCATAAGTTGGCCCGAATGAGCTGAAAGAAGTGTGGTAGTCGGAATATGGATTAATTCCCCCAACGCTTAATACACTATCGGCATCTGCCGGAGCACCAATATATTTCCATTTATTTGATCCTTCATTTCCGGCTGCATTAACAACAAGAATACCCTTTGAAGCAGCCATATTTGCTGCTTTTGTAACAAAAGTAGATTGTCCGTCCATGTCTTTGTAAAAATATCTTTGATAAGTATATCCTAATGAGCTGTTAATGATTTGTGCACCATTTTTATCAGCCCATTCGGCAGCAGCAAGCCAATTTTCTTCTTCTTTAAAGGGTTCGCTGACAACTTCAGTCTTGGCAAGTAAAAATTCAGCATCAACAGCCAATCCGATTTTTATATCATTAATTTTTCCACCAATGCATGACATGACACTTGTTCCATGTGACATATAACTGTACACAAATTCTTTTTTCTTTGTAAAATCAAAAGTTTTTATTATCCGGTTTTCCTTTCGGATATGTTCAAACACAGGACTAGTGTCAACAGTCGGAAAACCACCGTCAAATATTGCAATTCGGATACCTTTTCCTGTAAATCCGTTTTTTTCAAATAAATCTCCTTGCATGCGGGATGTTTGTTTTTTCAAAAGATCATAATCAGCAGTTGTCAAACTTGTATCAAAATCATTTTCCATTATTTGTGAACTGGATGATATAGTATATATACCGTTAACAAAAGAGAGATTTCTTATCTGATCAATCTGTTCATCTGAAGCGTCAACAGAAACGGCATTAAACCAACGGGATTCAAAACCCATTTCATTTGCGATTTGCTGTATCTGGCCGATATAGTTTTGGTTTAAAGGAAAATCAGTGGAATCGATAAGAGGAATATCATTTACAATTCTTCGCTCAATGGCTTTTGCATCAAAATATTTAAAAGGATCGAAACTCACATCTTTTTTATTGGAAAAACATACCCAATATCTGCTTTGTCCGGTTGTTAATAAAGAAATGCTGAAAAGAAAGGCAATCAAAATATGTTTAATAATCATATAGTTGGCTAATCAATTAAAAATTGAATAAAGATAAAATTAAAAAATAAATTTCAGATAAAATAATATTGTTTTTATCAAATTGTTCGACCGGGATATGTTTTTAATGCCACATCCAACGTTTCCATAGCATTTTTCAGATCTTCCTTTTTAAGTACATATGCAATTCTTGCTTCTTGCTTTCCTAGACCGGGAGTTGCATAAAAACCTGATGCAGGAGCAATCATAACAGTTTGATTTTTATATTCAAAGTCTTCTAGCAGCCATTGTGCAAATTTATCTGCATCATCAACCGGTAGTTTAACAACTGTGTAAAAAGCTCCTTTTGGCAACGGAGAATATACTCCTTCCATTTTATTCAGTGCATCAACCATAAAATTTCTTCTGTCGATATATTCGTTATATACTTTTTCAAAATATTCGGGGGAAGTATCCAGAGCAGCTTCAGCCGCAATCTGACCGAAAAATGGTGGACAAAGCCTTGCCTGTGCAAAACGTAAGGCATATTTCATAACATCTTTGTTTTTAGAAATCATAACACCAACTCTTGCACCGCACATGCTGTATCTCTTTGATACCGAATCAAGCAAAATGATGTTTTTTTCCAGACCTTCGAGGTACATGGCAGAATAATGTTCAGCTCCATCGTAACAAAATTCTCTGTAAACCTCATCAGAAAAAAGATAAAGTTTATATTTTTGAATTAACTTACTTAAGATTTGAAATTCATTTTTTGAGTACAGATAACCTGTTGGATTGTCAGGATTACAAATAACTATACCCTTGGTTTTAGGTGTAATTATTTTTTCAAACTCTTCGATAGGAGGTAATGCAAAATCAGTTTTAATTGAGGAGGTTATAGGCTTTATTTCAACTCCTGCCATTAGAGCGAATCCATTATAATTTGCATAAAATGGTTCTGGTATAATTACTTCATCACCGGGATTCAAACAAGTCATAAAAGCAAAAACGATGGCTTCTGAACCACCATTAGTGATAATCATATCACTGGCATTCACATTAATATTAAGCTTTTGATAATATAGAGCAAGTTTTTCTCTGTATGATTGGTTTCCAGCTGAATGACTGTATTCAATTACAGTTTCTTTCATGTTTTTAACTGCATTCAATGCTATTTCGGGAGTTTCAATATCGGGTTGTCCGATATTTAGGTGATATACTTTATGACCTTTTTTCTTTGCAATCTCTGCATATGGAACAAGTTTCCTTATTGGAGACTCCGGCATACGCTTTCCTTTTTCTGAAATTGATGGCATTATAGATTAATTTTAATATTTATAAATAATTATTGAGCATTATTCCAATTGATATTTAAGGTTTTTCTTTTCCCTGAGATGTTTTATTGCCGGATTTTTTCTCAACTGTTCCTTTAATTGTCAGAACCAATGGTGAATTTTTTGCATTTGAATAAACCGTAATGGTTTTCTGAAAATTTCCTGGTCGTGTAGTATTGTATTTCACATTTATTGTTCCGGTTGCGTTTTTTTGAATCGGGACTTTTGGCCAATTTGGGACGGTACAACCACATGATGATTGAACATTGCTTAATATGAGAGGAGTATTTCCAGTATTTTTAAATTTAAATTCACATGTTCCTTCACTATCGTAAGGGACTGTTCCATAATCAAATATTGGGTTTTCGAAAATTATTTCAGGAGAAACTCCTCCTCCATTATTAACCGATTCTTGTCCGTATAGGCAAATAGTTAATAATAATGAAATTATGCTGAAAAATAATTTTGATGTCATTTTGCTAATGTTTTAATTTGCTAAATTACTCATTATTGGTCAAAAAAATCAAAATAACAGGGATGTTTTATACCATAAGTGGTATTTGTGATAAAATGCTTTTTGAATAAGTGCCAGTGGCAGTATCAGTAGTGGTACAGTATTGCAAACTGCTACTACAAACTTTAATTTTAAATATCAATTTCAACCATTTTTTCATCAAGGAAGCTGTATTCTAAAAATGAGTTGGACATTTTTGGTACTACACTCAACTTGACTTTGTATTTCTTTTGCCATTTTTTACGGACAGATTTAAATCCTTGAATTAAAAAAGCCGAAACATACGGATGAACATTTAACACAAGTTTATTATGTTTTGTTTTCCCCATAATATATTGTAAATGGTTCTCAATTTCATCAATAAAAACAATACTCGAAGAGATTTCTCCTGAACCGTGACAAGTAGGGCATGTTTCAATAGTTTGTACCTGAGTTTCGGGTCTGACTCGCTGTCTTGTAATCTGCATCAGTCCGAATTTGCTTAACGGTAATATGCTATGTTTTGCACGATCTGAAGACATAAAATCCTTCATTTTCTGAAAAAGGAGTTTTTTGTTCTGAAAATTATGCAAATCAATAAAATCAACAACTATAATTCCTCCCATGTCTCGCAATTTTAATTGTCTTGCAATTTCCTCGGCAGCAGAAATATTTACATCAAGTGCATTGGTTTCCTGATTGTCAGAGTTTTTAGATCTGTTCCCACTATTTACATCTATTGAGTGTAATGCTTCTGTAGATTCAATAACCAGATATGCTCCGTTTTTCATTGAACATGTCCTGCCAAATAATGATTTGATTTGTTTTTCAACACCAAATTCATCAAATATTGGTTGAGAGCCGTTATAGAATTTTACAATTTTTTCTTTTTCAGGAGCAATATCCCTTATATATGATTTAATATCTTTAAATACTGCCTGATTGTTTATATGTATATTATTAAATGAAGAACTTAAAAGATCACGTAAAAAAGCCGAAGTTCTGTCAAGTTCTCCCATTACTAATTTCGGAGCTGTAGCGTTTAAAAGGCTTTTGATCGAGTTTTCCCATTTTTGAACAAGTTCCCTTAGTTCAGTATCAAGATCCATCACCTTTTTAGATTCAGCAACAGTGCGGATTATCACACCATAGTTTTCAGGTTTTATACTTTGTAATAAATTTTTTAATCTGTCGCGTTCTTCCTTGGATGTTAATCTTAGCGATACTGAAACTTTATTTGAAAAAGGAAGAAGAACAATGTTTCTTCCTGCTATTGAAATTTCCGAACTAAGCCTTGGACCTTTTGTCGATATTGGCTCTTTAGCAATTTGTACAAGAATTTGTTGTCCTGATTTCAAAATATCACCTATTTTACCTGATTTATTAATATCAGGCGATAAGCTAAAAGTACTCAGTGAAGGAATGCTTTTATTTGAATGAGATGCCAGTTGAACATAATTATTCAGCGAAGTGTACTGAGGGCCAAGGTCTAAATAATGAAGAAACGCATCTTTTTCATAACCAACGTCTATAAAAGCAGCATTCAACCCTGGCATGATTTTTTTTACCTTGCCCAGATATATGTCACCTACAGAGAATTGAATATTGTTTTTTTCTTTGGCGAGTTCAATTAATTTTCCATTCTCCAGAAGTGCTATAGAAATTTGAGATGATGATACATCAATAATCAAATCATTAGCCACTGCTTACAAAATTAAAAGAAGAAACATGAATAGTAAATACATGAAATTTAAGACAAAAGAATTATTTTCTTTTTTTATGCCTGTTTTTTCGTAATCTTTTCTTCCTTTTGTGAGTGGACATCTTGTGTCTTTTTCTTTTTTTACCGCTTGGCATGTTGTATATATTTAAATATTTTTTGTCTGTATTTATCCTTTTTGTGAAAGGACTGCAAAGATACATCATTTTTTTAAAAAAAAAATTGCATTGACAAATTTTACTTGATTTTATTGGCATTTTTTTAATAACAATATATCCCTTAATATAATTAATGACGGATTAAAATCAGTAAGACAGGGATATAACAGATAAAATTCATGCTACATTGTCGATACAATTTTTAATAATAAAGTGTTTTTTAATGCATTTATTTTATTAGAATACTTAAATATTGGATAATTTTATGTAAGTTTGGGGAAACTATTTTCAAATGTCAGTTGAAATAATAAAAGCATCTTTTCTTGAAGCAAAAATGACATTAGACTCATATATTAAAGATGATTCAAATTTTGATAAAATAAATGTAGCCTGTGATTTGATGGTTTCTGCTGTTAAAAATAAGAAAAAAATCCTGAGTTGTGGAAACGGAGGGTCAATGTGCGATGCTATGCATTTTGCTGAAGAGCTTACAGGAAGATTTCGTAACAACCGTGCTCCTATACCTGCAATTGCGATTTCTGACCCATCTCATATTACATGTACCGGAAACGATTATGGTTTTGAAAATATTTTTTCGAGATATATTGAATGTATAGGAAATGAGGGTGATGTCTTATTTGCTATAAGTACAAGTGGTAATTCACTAAATATTATTAATGCTGCTGCCGAAGCCAAAAGAAAAAAAATGCATGTTATCGGGTTAACCGGAAAAAACGGTGGGAAATTAAAGGATTACTGTGATATTGAACTCAGAGTTCATCATCAAAATTATTCTGACAGAATTCAGGAAATTCATATAAAAATAATACATACAATTATTCAATGCATTGAATTAAAACTTACTGAATAATGCTTGTTAAAACTTTCGGAAGTGCAGTATATGGTATAAATGCAACTTCAATTACTATTGAGGTGAATGTCAGTCAGGGAATAAAATTTTTCCTGGTTGGACTTCCTGATAGTGCTGTTAAAGAAAGTCAACAACGCATTGAATCTGCATTAAAAACTAATGGATATAAAATTCCCGGGAAAAAGATCATAATAAACATGGCTCCTGCTGACATAAGAAAAGAAGGTTCATCTTATGACCTTCCTTTGGCATTAGGAGTATTGGCTGCTTCAGAACAAATGAGTTCTGAAAAATTCCACGATTATGTTATTATGGGAGAATTATCTCTTGATGGTTGTGTTCAGCCTATAAAAGGCGCATTACCTATTGCAATCCAAGCAAGAAAAGAGAAATTCAAAGGTTTGATTTTACCTGCAAAAAATGCAAGAGAAGCTGCCGTAGTTAATGACCTTAATGTTTATGGAGTCGAAAACATTAAAGAAGTAATTGATTTTTTTAATAATGATGGAGATCTTCAACAGACAATAATAAATACAAGGGAAGAATTTTTCGATAATGTTAATAATTTTGATGTTGATTTTAACGATGTTAAAGGTCAGGAGAATGTAAAACGTGCTTTGGAAATTGCAGCTGCCGGTGGCCATAATGTAATAATGATTGGTCCTCCAGGAGCCGGAAAAACGATGCTTGCGAAAAGATTACCAACCATTTTACCTCCGCTTTCTTTACAGGAAGCACTTGAAACAACCAAAATTCATTCAGTTGCAGGAAAAATTGCTAAAGAAACTTCGTTGATTACTTCCCGGCCATTTCGCTCTCCGCATCATACTATTTCTGATGTTGCTCTGGTGGGAGGAGGCACATACCCTCAACCAGGAGAAATATCGATGGCTCATAACGGAGTGTTATTTTTAGATGAGTTGCCAGAATTTAAACGAACAGTATTGGAGGTTATGAGACAACCCTTGGAAGACAGGGTTATTACAATTTCAAGAGCAAAATTTTCTATAGAATATCCTGCAAGTTGTATGCTTATTGCTTCTATGAATCCGTGTCCATGTGGTTTTTATAATCATCCCGATAAGGATTGCATGTGCTCTCCCGGAATTGTTCAGAAATATCTGAACAGGGTTTCCGGTCCTCTTCTGGATCGGATTGATATTCATATTGAGGTCGTACCTGTTCCTTTTGAAAAACTTTCGGAACATGAAAAATCTGAGAATAGTGCTGAAATAAGGAATCGTGTTGTTAAAGCAAGAGAAGTTCAGGAAGAACGATTTAAAAATATTGATGGTATTTATTGCAATGCTCAGATGACCTCAAAATTATTAAGAGAATTTTGCCAAATTGATAATTTTGGACAGACATTATTAAAAAATGCCATGGAGAAACTTGGTTTATCAGCAAGAGCTTATGATCGAATTTTAAAAGTTTCTCGTACAATTGCCGATTTATCAGATTCAGAAACTATAAAACCTGAACATCTGGCTGAAGCGATTCAATACAGAAGCCTCGATAGGGAGGGATGGGCCGGATAAATATTATTATTATGAAACAAACATGTTCGTTATACACAAACGATCTGAATGATGGTGACAATGCTTTGAAAAATTAATATATTATGAATAAATAAATTATTAAATGATGAAAACAATAATTACAGTTATTTGCTACTTAAGTGTTTTTTGTACATTTGCACAACAACTCAAACCAGTTGTTTTAATTTCAGGAAAGGCTCTTAACGAGCGCAATATGCAACCTGTTGAGATTGAAGTAAAAATTACTTACGAGATTTTACCTCAGGGAGAGGAAGCAGGTATTGCCAGAACAAACCCATTGAACGGAGATTATAAAATTATTCTTCCATTTGGGAAAAAATATAGTTATTATGCACTGGCTGAAGGTTACTATAGTGTCACAAATTTTCTTGATGTAACTGAATTGACAGAATATACTGAAATTGATGAACAAAATCTTTTTCTTGCACCGCTTAAAGAGGATCAGGTTACTATTTTAAACAGCATCTTTTTTGAGAAGAAATCAGCTGTTATACTGCCTGAATCTTTTCCGGAGCTGAATAGATTTATTGATTTCCTCAAAACAAATAAAAGAATTTATATCGAATTGAGCGGTCATACTGACAACAAAGGAGAACCAAATACAAATCTGGAACTTTCGGAGAAAAAAGCGCAAGCTGTTGCTGATTATGTTATAAGTAAAGGAGTTAAAGCTGATCGAATTACATCAAAAGGTTATGGACAAACCCGACCTGTTGGCTTTAATAAAGACAAAGAAGGAAGAGAAAGAAATAACCGGATTGAGTTTAAAATAATCAGTCTGGAAAAAAAATAGCTTAAATTATACTGAAACAACTTCTTTTACTTCAGGGATTTCTTTTTTCAAAGCTTGTTCAACACCTGATTTCAACGTCATCATGCTGTATGGACAGG
>JBDRPR010000194.1:0-6999 GCA_043826845.1 Bacteroidota bacterium | reverse complement strand
TTTTATCTATATTTCAGAAGAACTTATTTTCATTTTTGTCAACATTTTATATGTTTTGTCATTTATTATAAATTCATTATTAATTTTTAAAGGTATTAATGCTTGCTTCGCAGGAGTTTTTTAAAAGTCGCATTGTCTGGGCTCCGGACCTTGTTTGTTCGGATCATGGCATTCCTTCAGTTTTTTAAGTAAATCGTGCATAAAATCTTTTTCTGCAGCATGTAATTCCCATACTTTTTTTATTGGGAGAACTTTTTTAAACTTAATAAAGTATTCCTGTTCAATCTGGGCAATCTTAACTTTATTGTCCATTATTGCAGTAATTGTTTCATCCATTTCTTTATCAGTCATTTCGGAAGCTTTATTACTCAAGTCCGTTTTATTGCATTTATGCAAGTCTTTTATTGCCTGCATTTTGCCTTCCATTTCATTATACAGAGGCCAGAATTTTTGAGCTTCATCAACAGTAAGATTAAGCCTGTTAGTAATAAAAGCTACTTTTTCGGCTTTAATTTTCTCATGTTTTCCCATACATTTTTCACCATGCTGGCTATAAGAAACCAAAAATCCAAAAAATATAAAACCTGTTAAAATAATTGTCTTCATTTCTAGTTAATTTTAAATTAATTTTTTTATAATTTATTAAAATTCTTCAATATATGCCAGATAATCAAGCTCCGAATCGACCAGATAATTTACAATTTCTTCTGATGACAAAGTATCAGTTGTTGAATATTCTTCTTCAATTAAAACCGAAATAATCTGATCATCATCAGAAATTCCATAAAGTTGCAATTCATCATCAATAATTATTTCGTTATTTGAAATTTTTTCATTTTCACCCAGCTTACCTTTTCCTATTGAATAAACAATTATTGCGGCAAATAAAGCAAAGAGGATAAATCCGGCAGCCAGCTTTAACTGAGGTTTAATAAAATGATAAATCTTTTGCCAACCTTTATTATTGCCTGAAACTTCGATTTTATCCTGAATAACTGATGAGAAATTCTCAAAATAGTTTTCAGGAACAATAAAAGGGTTCTCTTTTTTAGCTGAGAATAACTTGGGGGCAATATTTTTTAAATCATTATCTTCCATAACTAAATGTTTGACTTTTTTATCTGATAATAGTTTAATCTCCTTCAAAAAACTTTTCAATTTTTTTTACTGCATGATGATATGACGCTTTAAGAGCTCCAACAGAAGTGTCAAGAATTTCAGACATATCTTCATATTTCATTTCATCATAATATTTCATATTAAATACCAGTCTTTGCTTTTCAGGCAGTCCGAGAATAGCTTTTTGCAGTCTTTTCTGAATCTCATCTCCGTTAAAATGCGGATCACTTTCCAGTTTATTTATAAGAATTTCATCAGGACCATCAATCCTCAAATGATTCCTTAACTTATTACGGTTAAGATATGTCAGGGACTCATTGGTAGCAATCCGATAAAGCCAGGTATATAAGTTAGATTCTTCGCGGAATTTTGGTAAAGCATTCCAGGCTTTTATAAAAGTATTTTGTAAAACATCGTCTGTATCATCGTGACTGATTAGAATTTTACGAATATGCCAATAAAGTTTTTTCTGATATTTTTTTACTAATAAATTGAAAGAATAATTTTTATTACCCTGGTGGTAAATATTCAACAATTCATTATCAGATAAATCAGTCATTCAATTAAAATTTGCCACTAAAATACTACTACTTACGCATTACAACCGTTTCGGCTGCCACAACAATATTTGGTATGTCGAGGTTATATTTCTGCATCAGTTCCTCGGGTTTTCCGCTTTCTCCGAATTTATCATCCAAAGCCACCATTTCGATTGGTGTAGGAAGATTTCTTGATAAAAACTGTGCGATCAGATCTCCCAGCCCTCCGTTTCTCAAATGCTCCTCAACTGTTAATGCTGCTCTTGTTTTAAGAACTGATTCTATGACTGCATTTTTATCCAAAGGTTTAATTGTATGAATATTTACAACCTCCGCAGAGATTCCTTTATCTTTAAGTATTTCAGCAGCTTTTATAGCTTTCCATAACATATGACCGGTAGCAAAAATCGAAACATCAGTTCCCTGATTAAAAATAATTGCTTTTCCAATTTCAAATTTTTTATCTTTTGGAGTAAAATTCGGGACTTTTGGTCTGCCAAATCTCAGATAAACAGGGCCAAAATATGCAGCAGCAGCAATTGTAGCTGCATAAGTCTGATTATAATCGGCAGGATTTATCACAACCATATTTGGCAACATTTTCATCAGACCAATATCTTCCATAATCTGATGAGTTGCACCATCTTCACCAAGCGTTAATCCTGCATGGGAAGCTGCAATTTTCACATTTTTATTTGAATAAGCAACAGATTGCCTGATCTGGTCATAAACTCTTCCTGTAGCAAAATTTGCAAAAGTACCGACGAATGGAATTTTTCCACCAATTGTCAAACCTGCTGCCAAACCAATCATATTTGCTTCTGCAATACCTGTTTGAATAAAACGTTCAGGAAATTCTCTTGCAAACTCCTCCATTTTCAAAGAACCGGTCAAATCGGCGCATAAAGCCACAACATTTTGATTTCTTTTACCTAATTCATATAAAGCTGCACCAAATCCTGACCTTGTGTCTTTTTTTTCCATTGGATTCTTTTTTTCCATATGTAATTTTGTTTTACAATTTCTAAAAATAATGATTATCGGAAATAAATCAGCAAAAATTATTAAACCGACATACAAATTCCATATAAATTATTTTAATTTTACAGCAACTGATTGACCTGAACTCACTTTAAAAGATTCTTCGAAAGTATATAAGGTCTTTTTGGCATTTCTCGCTCTGTACACTACTTTATATCTACCTGGCTGGAGATTAATTGTTTCGGATGTCACATCGGTTTTCAAATTATAAATCCATTCCAGTTTATTGTCTTTATCAACATAAACACTACCATAACCCGGTGCTCCAAAAAGAAATGTCGTCATCCCTGGAATAGGGATTTCAACCGTAGTGGTATGACTTTGTTTAACTTCAACTTCAGGAACATAAATACGAGGCAAAGTTAACACTTCAATATCATAATTACCTACAATATATTTTTCAGTCTGATTTAAATATTGGATATTCAGAGTATTCATTTGATCTTTTAGTCTGATTACAACAGGAATATCCTTTCTGATGTTTCCTATTGATTTTATCAGCAAATATCCCTGTGGGGCATCCACTCCAACGATTGTATGTTTTCCGGGAACTAGTTTTATACTATCCAGTTTTACCTGAGGAATAGTATGAACAATCATATTATATGTGATAAAAGGGTCTAAAATCAGAGTGTCCGGATTTCCTTTATGGTTTATGGTATGGATATAATTATGCTTTATGTTTCCAGAATAAGCATCAATAAATGTCATATTTACATCTGTTTCAGTTGGCAGCCCGTTTATATCCAGTAAATTTACCTGAAGTGTTGTATTGTTTAAGGCCTGCGATATAACAATCCCTAGAACTTCCTTAAATCTTTTCTCATTGGCTGCATCAAAATACTCACCAACACATTCAAAAGTTGACTTAAACTCCAGGTCAAGTCCAACGCCGATAACAAAAGGTTTAAGAATTATCCCCTGTTTTTGCAATGCTAAAGAAACTGCACAGGGATCTCCATCACAAGCTTCAATACCATCGGTGATTAAAATAATTACATTTCTGCAATTAGTACATTCAGGAAAATCTTTCGCTGCCTGCTCCAGAGAATTTGCAATTGGTGTTGTTCCTTTGGCATTTATATTATAAAGTTTTGTTTTTATTGCTTGTCCGTTATTTTTTCCAAAAGGTATTTCAAGTCGTGTATCGCTACAATCCTGAGGAGGTACAACACTCTGATGCCCGTATATACGTAGTGCAATTTCAATATTATCAATTCCCTGCAAACTGTCAACCATTTCACAAAGGAGCTTTCTGGCAATATCCATTTTTACACCGGTCTCCCACCTGCCAAGCATACTTTGAGAAGCATCATAAACAAAGAGAATTCTTGTCAATGGCAATTCACTTTCCTGAGAGAAGCAAATAGTGTTTGAAAGTACAAGCAGGCCAATGATATATAATATTTTTTTCAATTTTAATAATCTCCTAAAGTTTCCTCCAACTGATTGAGAGCTAAACGAAGCTGATTATCATCCGGTGCATTTCCATGCCATTTATGAGTACCCATCATATAATCAACTCCCATTCCCATTTCAGTTCTCATAAGTATAACGATCGGTTTTCCATTTTTTGTGTGCTCTTTGGCAACTTTCATTGTTTTCAGTATATCTTCAATGACATTTCCATTCATTTGCAATACATCCCATCCAAATGCAGTCCATTTTGCTTCAAGATTTCCTAAACTCATCACTTCATCAGTTGGACCGTCAATCTGTTTTTTATTATTATCTACAACAACGATTAAATTATCAACATTGTGATGAGCACAGAACATTGCTGCTTCCCATACCTGACCTTCCTGCAGTTCACCATCTCCGGTCAGGCAATAAACAATTTTTTCGTCTTTATTCAATTTTTTTGCCAGAGCAGAACCGGCAGCAACCGATATTCCCTGCCCGAGAGAACCAGAAGAGATTCTTATTCCTGGTATATGTTCAGCGGTTGTCGGATGTCCCTGAAGACGTGAATCAATACACCTGAATGTTGACAATTCTTTCATAGGGAAATATCCTGATCTTGCTAGTACACTATACCATACAGGAGAAATATGACCATTGGAAAGAAAAAACAAATCCTGTCCATGTCCATTCATTATAAAATTTTTAGGATCATGATCAAGAATATCAAAATACAAAGCAGTTAAAAAATCCGCACATCCGAGTGATCCTCCCGGATGTCCGCTTTGTTGCGCATGAACCATTCTAACAATGTCTCTTCTTACCTGACTGGCAATTCTTTTTAATTCCTTTATTTCTGCCATCTTTAAAATAAACTAGTTTAGTTTTGAATGTGGTAAAAATAATTTAAATCGGTATAGATTTTAATGATTGGTTGATAACTTTTAATAAAGTATTGTTTTGCAACAACAGCCGAGTGTTAAAAATCATCTTTTTATGTGCTGGTTACTAATTCGCTTTTATAATAAGGGAATAATCTGCTTTATCAACAAATTTATATTTTTCAGATTATTATTAAATACTTTCATTATTTCATCAGTACTTACGGGAATTTCATCTTTTTTCCAACAGTCATAATCAGTAGATAAAGCAATTGCAGCATAAGATATACCAAGTTCGTTGGCAAGAATAACTTCTGTCGCAGTAGTCATATTAATAATATCTGCCCCCCATATTCTAAACATTTCAGATTCAGCGCGACTAGAAAATCTTGGGCCTTCAATAGTTATCAATGTGCCTGAATTATGGTATTTCAAATTTAATTTACCGGCTGCATCAGATAATATCTTTCGTATTTCATTTGAAAAAGGATCAGCCATTTGCGTATGCTTCATTTCTCCCTGTTTGAAAAGCTCAAAAAAAGTTGCTTTACGGTTTTTTGTAAAGTCAATAAACTGATCAGGGAAAACAATATCACCTCTTTCTATTTCATTTCTAAGACTACCGCATGCTGTTGTTACTATTATACAATCACATCCGGCCTCTTTAAGTGCATAAATATTTGCACGGTAATTAATCTCTGAAGGAGGCAAAGTATGATGAATTCCGTGTCTGAATAACATTACAACATCTTTATCGCCAATTGTTCCGGATATAATGTCCGAACCTGGTTTTCCATAGGGAGTAGTTATTACTGATTTTACAGGGTTTTTTAACAACTCCGGACTGTATATGCCTGTACCTCCAATTATTCCAATTTTATTCATGACTTTATTTATTTTTCAATAATACAACATTTTCAACATGATGAGTTTGAGGAAACATATCAATCGGCTGAATATCTGCGACAAAATAACAATCTGAGAATAAAGCAATGTCTCTTGCCTGAGTTGCCGGATTACAACTTACATAAACAATCTTACCAGGCTTTATTTTTAAAATTGCATCAATAACATCTTTGTGCATACCATTTCTTGGAGGATCTGTTATCATTACCGATGGTTTCCCGTTTTCAGAAATAAATTCATCATTGAGAACATCTTTTATATCCCCTGAAAAGAAGATGGCGTTCTGTATATTATTTAGTTGAGCATTTAATTTAGCATCCTCAATTGCATCTTTCATATACTCAATGCCTACGACCTTTTTGCAGCTTTCTGCAATAAAGTTTGCAATCGTTCCGGTTCCTGTATAAAGATCATAAACAATATCATCAGCCTGTAATTGAGCAAATTTAATAACTATTTCATATAATCTTTGTGCCTGTGTGGAATTTGTCTGAAAGAAGGATTTGGGTCCGATTTTAAATTTCAGATTTCCCATTTCTTCAATAATATAATCAGTTCCCTTATGTACCCTGACTTCAAGATCAGAAATAATATCATTATTTTTAGGATTAACAACATTCATCAGTGAAGTAATTTCCGGGAATTTTTTTGCAATGTGATTTAAAATCTTTCCCTGCTTTCCTATATCTTCATAGTTGAAAACGAAAATTACCATCAATTGTCCTGAAAGAGAGTTACGAATAATCAAATTCCTCAGGTAACCCTTATGACCTTTTATATCATAAAATTCGAAGTCATTTTCACCTGCATATTTTTTTACCTCAAGCCTTATTGCGTTACTTGGGTCAGGTTGTAAATAACATAAATCAATATCCAATATCTTATCAAATTTCCCTGGGATATGGAAACCCAAAGCATTCAGGTTTTTTATCTCATCGGGAATTCCAATTTCATCACTGGAAAGCCATCTTTTTGAAGAGAATGTATATTCCAGTTTCAGAACTCCTGACATGATATAAGAATACTGGTCTATACACGCAATTTGTTCGCAAAAAGAAAATGCGTTATATTTGCATATGCAATTACAACTACCAATATTTCCGAAGGAAGCC
>JBDRPR010000193.1:0-3967 GCA_043826845.1 Bacteroidota bacterium | reverse complement strand
ATGGGCATACTTTACACCTCTGGAGAGCAAATTTGGATATAAGGGGATTCACTTTCTTTGAAGCCGATGCAGGAATATATGCTTTAGATGATCAAATTGATATAGATTCCTGTAAGTTTATAAAGTGCAACAACGGAGTATATTTATACGGGCCAACTAAAGATGATGCCGTTAAACATATAGTTTATGGGAACATAACCAACTCGTTTTTTTATGATAATAATCGTGGAATATATTTGCTTGGTGAAGGTGACAGTGATGTAAAATATTGCATTCTCAGAGATAATATTGAGGGAATACGTGTAGGAACTGATAGTCATGCAGAAATAATCTGTAATGAAATTAGTAATTGTTCAAAGGGCATATCATCATATTGGTGGTCAATAGTGGATTCGAATAAGATACATAATAATGAAGTTGGTTTATATTATGTTTCTAATTTTAGTGGTTGGGTTAGATATAATCTCATTGATAATAATGGCATCGGAGCATATATCGACCAAACTGGATCAACTTCGTATCTAAACAATACATTTATTAATAATGATACTGGATTATACTTAAGTGATAATGCGAGCATCTATAGCAATATATTTGCACATAATACTGATTATAGCTTTATAATAGATAGCAATGGTGTAAGTCAAATTACAACATCGTTTAACGATTTTTGGAATAATGGTAATGACTTTTCTTACGATTCCACAAATCTATCATTTAATCCCAGATTTTGCGATACCGTTAATGGAAATTACTATTTGGCCTCGAATTCACCATGTCTGCCTGAGAACAATTCTTATGATTCATTAATTGGAGCATTCCCGCAAGGATGTAATGCATATTCGATTACCTGGCATGTTGATCCATCGGGAAATGATACAATAGGAAATGGGACTGAAGAATATCCGTTTGCATCTATACAGCACGCAATTAATATGTCGGTTGAGGGTGATACAGTGCTCGTTCATGACGGTCATTATTATGAGCGAATCACTTTTGATGGAAAAAATATCGTCTTAGCGAGTGAATACATTATAGATTCCGATTCTTCACATATTCTCAATACAATAATTGATGGCGATACTTTAGTTCTTGGTTATCCAACTAATGATACCGGCAGTGTAGTTAGATTTGTAAATGGTGAGGATTCGACGGCAATATTGCAAGGATTTACAGTAAAGGGTGGAATAGGAACTTATAATGGTTCTGGATTTAATATTGGTTATTGTGGAGGTGGCATGTTAATAAAGTATAGCCATCCTACTATACAGAATTCAAAACTAATAGATAATTCTGCGGAATTTGGTGGTGGGCTTTATTGCGAGGAGGGGAAGCCGGAATTGTATGGTTGCTATTTCTTTGAAAATCATGCAATGAATGGAGCAGAAATATACCAAAGATTATTCCAGCTTAAGGCCGATAGTTGCAATTTTATTAATAGTGATCCAAATACGTCTGGTGCGATATATTCGCGTAGCGGTTTAATATTGCTAAATGGTTGTTCCATTGATGGAGAAGGGAATATAATACTGGGTGTTAGCGGTGGTTCTATAGAGGTTCGAAATTCTATAATTCGGAATTTTATTTTCCGCAATCTTATCGAATACGCAAATAATAATATTCATATATACAATAGCAAATTATATAATTCTGGCATAAGTTCCGTTTGCGATAATAATATAATTCTTGAAAATGATTCGTTGTTTAACTCATATGTTTCTGCGACGGCTTCTGGACATTGGGCTCCTATCCATATTGCAAACTGTTATATTGATGGGGATATTACTCAAGGAACAAGCGCACCATCAATTGTATCTAATAGCTACATTACAGGCAATGTTAAGATTTATAATGATCAAGGGAGTTTGGCAATCGATTCTTCTCTGATTAAGGACTTATGTATCTTACACGGCAATATATATGCCAGCAATTCAACAATGTTAGGAGGTGTTTCTCTTAAAAGTACTTGGAGTGCAAGTGGTCAAAAAACACTTACCAATTGTATTATTACAGCTTCTACAAATACAGTGATTGAAATTGATGTACATGAATCTCCTACTGTAAAATATAATATTTCTTGCTGCAATATCTTCCGGTACAACGGTGGAGATTTAATTACTGGTGATACAAGTCTTTATGATACTTCCAATGTAATAATCGGAAATCCCTATTTCTGCGATACGACCAATGATAATTATTATCTATATGATATTTCACCGGCGGCACCAAACAATAATCCCTGCGGAGAATTAATCGGGAAATACGATGTCTATTGCATCGATAACATTCCGGAGATTACATCGTCGGATTCGGTTGTAATAATCAAGAACAACTATTTTCTATATCATCCTACTTTTTACGATGAGGATGGTCCCGATACGGTAATAACTTTTGAAAATATTCCCAGTTGGCTGACTGCCGATACCGATTCTCTTTTTGGAACGGCGACCGAAAGTTTGGATTCATCTTTTGTGCTTATAGTCTCCGACGGCTATAAGGCTGATACTCAGGAAGTATATATCGATGTCATTCATACCCCGGAAATAGGCCCAATAGATGAGGTCAATGCCAATGAAGGCGATACTTTGGAAATATTAATAACTGCCTTTGATGGAGATGGAACTATTCCAGTCATTGTCGCCAATAATCTTCCCGAAGGAGCTAATTTCACGGATAGCGCCAACGGAACCGGACTGTTTTATTGGGAAATAGGATATGATCAAGAAGGGCTATACTCGGTCACGTTCAAGGCGAGTGATGGGGAACTTGCTGATAGCATTGATGTGGTAATAAATGTTAATAATGTTCTGCCACCGTCTATTCTGAATCTCACTCTGGAAAGCTCACAAACATCGACCAATGTAGTCAATCATAGCCCTCAATTTGAATGGGATTATAACGATCAAAGCGGACGTTATCCTCAGGTTTGGTTTGAAATTGAGGTTGGCATCGATAATGATTGGGCAATTGCAGAAATGTGGAATCCAGATGTATTTGAATCTCCTGACAGTTTTGTCGTTTACGACGGCGAACCGCTTGAAGATGGAATGACATATTCTTTGAGAATGAGAGCCAGTAATGATTTTCAATGGTCCGATTGGTTCGAAATATCATTTAGGATGAACTCTTTACCGACAATTCCAATATTATTACAGCCAAATCTTGATATTATTATTCAGTCCAATCAGCCGGTTCTTTATGTTCAGAATTCGGACGATGCCGAGAATGATTCTGTAGTTTATGATTTCGTTTACTGCTATGATACATCATTCGGAGAACCTGACCCATTTTATGATTACAATCAGATTGAGGGTGTTGATTCTACCGGCTATCAGGTTGCTGAGATTTTAAATGAAAACTGGCGCTATTGGTGGCGGGCGCGAGCATTTGACGGATATGAATATTCAGAATGGGCGGAATCCGCACATTTTTGGGTAAATGTTATGGAAGAAGCTCCCACTAATTTCCAGGCTCAATACCCTCCTGATACTTCCGGTGGCATTTTATATGATATGTTGCCAACTTTCAATTGGACGGAATCTTTCGATTACGATCCGTTTGATTCCGTATTCTATACAGTCTATATCGCTATTGATTCGTTTTTCCTGATTGGAGGGGAAATCGATAGTGTTTATACAAATAGTCATCAAGTTGGGGGATTATTACATGGGGAAAGATATTATTGGAAAATCAAAGCCAATGATATGACCGGATTGACCAAATTCAGCGATAATGTATTGAATTTTCGGACCTGGATGCTGGGTGATTGCAATGATAGCTGGTCAGCCAATATTCTTGATATAACATATTTAATTAATTTCCTTTACAAAGGCGGTCCCGCTCCAAGCCATTTAATTAGCGGCGATGTCAACGGCAGTTGTACGATCAACATTTTGGATATTACTTATCTGATCGCTTACCTCTACAAAGACGGTCCAGATCCGATGGAGGGGTGTGAATGATGAAA
>JBDRPR010000192.1:0-6853 GCA_043826845.1 Bacteroidota bacterium | reverse complement strand
AGCATAGCTTATTTGTTGAATAATATTGTGTATATTTTTATGAATCAGGATGATTTTAACAAGGCTACTGTTTATTATAACAGGAGTTTAAAGATTTTTGAAGAATTAGGAGATAAGCAGGGAATTGCAGCCAATATGGGGAACATTGGTCATATTTATATCACACAGAGTAATTTAGATTCCAATTCAGATACTATTTCAGCAAAGCTAAAAAAGGCTTTTTGGTATTTTAATAATAGTTTGAAGATTCAGGAAGAACTATGTAATAAAGAGGGGATTGCTTTATCTCTGAACAATATTGGGAGGATATATTTTAGTCAGAGCAAATCCTCCTCTGTTCCTGATAGTAGTGTCGCCAAACTTAAAAAGGCATTTGAATATTTCAACAGAAGCTTAATAATATCGGAAGAAATAGGCAACAAACAGGGAATTGCCACTACCCTAAACAATATTTGTGAAATCTATTATGTTGAGGAGAAAATATTAAAAGCAAAAGAATTTGCCGAAAGATCTTTTATTATTGCTAATGAACTTGGTTATCCAGAAAACATAATGGATGCATCATTGTTATTAAACAAGATTTATAGAAAGAAAGGTAATTATAAAAAATCCCTTGAATACTATATTCTGTATACTGAAATGCGTGACAGTATTGCAAAAAAAGAAAATATAAGAACGATATATCAGCTTGAAGCAAAGAATGATTATGAAAAAAAGTCCATGGCAGATAGTATAGTGCATACAAAGGCGATACATTTTAAAGAAATGGAACTGGTAAAAAAGGAAGAAGAAAACAAAACACAAAGTATAATAATATGGTTCTTCGTTGTTGGTTTTGTTATTATTTTATTATTCTCAATAATGCTATACCGCATGTTCCTGCAAAAGAAAAATGCGAATTTTTTATTAGCACAACAAAAAGAAAAGATACAGACACAAGCTAACCTTCTATATGAAAAAAATACCGAACTCGAAAAACTCTCAATAGTAGCAAGCGAAACGGATAATTCAGTAGTTATTACCGATGCATATGGCAATATGAAATGGGTTAATGATGGTTTTATCAGGTTATTTGGTTATACTATGGATGAATTTATTAATGTCAGGGGGATCAATATTCTTGAAGCAAGCGACAATCCTGATATAAAAGATAAAATAAATGAGTGTATTGAACAAAAAAGGTCAGTAGTATATTCGACTCTAACGTCAACAAAATCGGGAAAAAGCATTTGGATACAAACTACCTTAACTCCAATTATCAGCAGTGAAGGTAATATTACAAAACTGGTAGCTATTGACTCCGATATTACAAAGATAAAAGAAGCTGAAGAAGAAATCAAAAATAAAAATATAAAGATCATTGATAGCATCAATTATGCCAAGCTTATACAGGATGCAATATTGCCTTCCGAAAAATATATTAAATCACACTTACCTGATTCGTTTGTTTTTTTCAAGCCAAGAGATATTGTAAGTGGCGACTTTTACTGGTTTTCGGAAGTTGAAAGCAAACTTGTAATAGCAATAGCCGATTGTACAGGACATGGGGTTCCAGGTGCCTTTATGAGTATGATTGGAAATATGTTATTAAACGAAATTGTTATAAACGGTAAAATCACAGCTCCGGCAATAATCCTTGAAAAACTTGACAGTGAAATAAAAAGTTCCCTTCACAAACAGGAAGGCAATAATTTTGACGTAATGGCCATTTCCATATGTACAATTGATAAACAACAGGGGGCCATTGAAATAGCCGCAGCAAATCATCAAACCATTGTCATACAAAATGGGGAATTGATTCCCGTTAATGGAGAAATGCTATCCATTGGTGATCCCATGTCGTCGTTACTTCCCGATTATAAATACAAAAATCATTGTTTTGAAATATCCAAGGGAAATACAAATATTTATATGTTTTCCGATGGAATCATAGACCAATTTGGGGGTGATAAAGGTAGTAAATTCATGTATCTTCAATTTGAAGACCTGATTAAGGAAATTTCAACTTTCCCTGCAAAGGAACAACTTAAGGCAATTGAAAAAAGACTTGAACAATGGATGAACCCTGATGAGAGTATGAAATTTAACCAGCTTGATGATATAATTGTTGCAGGAATAATGATATAAACCTGTATATTTTTAACAAACTAAATTAATCTATTAATAGAATGTGCATTACAAACGACATCTATATGAAACTCAGGAATGACAACTTGAGTTTGCTATATCAGGGTGTTATGGACGACTCCCTTACTGACAAGATAATACGATTAAGTGAAAGTAGCTTTGAATCCTTACTGACACCTCAAAAGGTCAGTAATAAAATTTCGTTCATTATGTTCGAATGCTTTCAGAATATTATCAGACATGGACATGATAAAGATTATCAAGGGAATTTTTTCATGACAAGGGCACTTCCTTCTGTTACGTATATTTCATCTGCCAACTTTATTGAAAATAAACATATTGAAAATATAAAAGATGCTATTGTCAACCTTAACAAGCTAGACAAAAACGAATTAAAAGAACTTTACATTAATAATCTGTCAGGAGGCGAACTATCGAAAAAAGGAGGTGCCGGACTTGGTCTAATAGAAATGGCACGTAAATCGGGAAATAAACTGGATTTTGATTTTATCCCATTCAATAATGATCAATCGTATTTTTTTCTATCAATAAAAATGAAGAATAACGAAAAAGATCCTAAAATACCTGATGAAGAAAAAATCGAATTATCTCAAATAATTGAACTTCAGCAACGAATTATAAAAGAAGGTATTATTATAGCTTTTAAATGCGATTTTTCAGAAAACACCATTGTACCAATCCTTAAAATGATAGAAAGTAATACTGCAAAAAACAAAGATATAACTGCTAACAAAACATTGATTTATACAATTATTGAATTATCACAAAATATATCCAAACACAGTTATAAAGAAGGGGAGAGAGGTGATGGACTATTAACAGTATCTGTGAACGATGATAATTTTTATATCTCCGCTACAAACCTTATTGAAAACAACGAGGCTCAAAAGTTGAAAGAAAAGCTTGAAATGATAAATAATTTTATTCCGAACGAAATTGAAAATCAATATAGAAAAGCACTGCAAGAAAGTATCTTAAATAAAAACGGAAAAAGTGCTGGTATCGGATTGTTAGATTTGGCCAATATAATAAAGCAAAAATACCGCTATCATTTTACAAGCTATAACGATTCACTAAAACTTTTTACAATCTCAATAAATATCTGATTATGGAAGCATTAATTATCGCACCAACAGAAGTTTCACCTGAAATAAATTTCAATGCCGAAAGTGGGATTTTTAAAATGGAAGGCAAGTCTTTTATGGAAAATACACTGGCTTTTTATGAGAAAATAGAAACGTGGCTAACGGAATATAGTGAATCGCCCACAGAAAAAACCATTCTTAATATCTATCTATCATATTATAACTCTTCAACTTTCCGCGAAATACTCAGTATACTCATGAAATTCAAACAGCTGAAAGAGTCAGGCAATAAGATTCTTATTAAGTGGGGATATGATTCCAAAGACAATCTTTCACATAAAAAAGGGACTGAACTGGCGTTGCTTTTACAGTTACCTTTCGAGTATATTGAAAAATAAATCGGGATAAAATCATAAGTATCATCTTACCAACCCTGTCTTGCCTGATAAAAAAATGGTATAAGGTCTATTTTAAAATCAGTAGGAACATGTTTTGCTTTTATTGCAATTTATTGTTGTTTTCGTTTATTTACTCCGTTGAATGTTTACACCGTATGGTTTGCTCGCATGAAACGAAACTATTCAACCTTAGTGATTGTATGCCTTCAGAACGCTTCTAATATTCTATGACTACGTTTGTAATATTTATAACAGACTTGAACCTACATTAGTACCCTCGTCTATATTAATTCCAATCATTATTTCGTGTGAGCCGCTTGTGAAATTATTAATATTACTAAACGGATAATCAAATGCATAACCAATAGAATATCTGTCAACTTTAATTCCAAACATAACAACAATATCTTGTGCAGTACGATATGAAACACCAATCCAGTAATTTTTCTTGTAATAGCATTTTGCATTAAAATCTATCTGGAATGGTGTTTTTTCAGTTCCTTTTAAAAGAAATGAAGGTTCTATATCAATTTCATCAACTACATTAAATTTATAACCTCCTGTAAGATAATAATGTCTTACCATACTGTTTTTATTTTCCTCATTTATTTTAACATCCAACTCTACAAGCTGGGTCGCAGAAAATCCCGCAAAATATTTATGTTCACTATCGTAAAAATATACACCAAGATCAGCATCAGGAATAAATGTGCTTTCTTTTTTATTTAATACAACAGGGTCATTTTCATCTATAACTGTTAATGTTGTTTCGTCATACTCAAACTGAAATGCTTTAATGGCAATTCCAATAGCCAGTTTATTATTTGTCCCCAATTGTATATGATATGAGTAACAAGCTTGTATTCCTGTTTGTCTTACAGGACCAAACATATCATTATAAATATAACCTCCTAGCCCCATTTTTTTATTATTAAACAAATGATGCGCACTTATTGCCTGTGTTGATGGGGCATCTGTTATTCCTACCCATTGCTGACGAACTGTTAATCGTAAAGGAACATAATTGACATTCCCAGCCATTGCAGGATTAAGCAAAAAACCATTTAACATATACTGACTGTACAAAGGCATTTGTTGTGCTTTTGAAAATGACATTATTGTCAATAATATTGCTGTACAAACTAAAATCTTTTTCATTTTTTTATGGTTTTAATTCATTAAATATTTTTATTAATAAATTATGACTTTTTTCATAAATGACAGAAAATAGTTAACACTCATTAATATATAAAAACTTTCTCAATAATATTCTGCCTCAAGTTCCTTCCGTACCCTATAGTTAGAAGGGAATTTTACATTACATTATAGCTTTATAGATACTACTCCTGTATATGGCTCTATTCCGTTTTTCAAATCAATAATATAAACAAAAGAACTCATAGGTAAATCAACTCCATTATACTTTCCATCCCATGGAAAATCATCATATTCTTCACCACTTCCACTATAATTAAATATCAAATCTCCCCATCGGTTAAATATCTCAATTGTGACATTTTCATAATAACTTATATTGGTAATTCTCCATGAATCATTAAAATTATCTCCATTAGGAGTGAATAATGTTGGAATTATTAATGGTATAATTATTTCAATACTATCTGTTATTGTACACAAATTGCCATCAGTAATTGTTACAATATAAATTCCTGATTCTAAGCCTACGATGTCTTTTACTTCATCTCCGTTAGACCAGACAAACCAATATGGTGGATTACCTCCCGAAACTGTTAATTCTGCACTACCTGTATAATCTGCTTCTATTACTACTTCTATGGTATCTTTGATTTCTGTCGGGTTGTAAATTGTTGCATTTTCCATGACGATACATGAATGTGCATCTGTAACAGTAAGGCTATATGAACCTGCTGTAACACCAATTAATACAGTATCTGTAACTGTATTTGGCCAGTCAACATTATTCCATGCATAAGTGTATGGTATTGTACCTCCAGTTATAGTAGCACCTATAATTCCTGAAGTGTCACCATAACATGCAGGGGGGAAATTATTTATTATCATTATTAATGAATCCGGTTCTTCAACATCAATTTTAGGTATTATCACTGTACAACCATTTGCATCCGTAATAGTAACAGCATAAGTTCCTTCTGGTAAATCGTAATATATGCTATCAATTTCAGGAAAACCAGGTAACCACCACTCGTATAAAAATGGAGGTGTTCCACCTGTTGTATTCATGTTTATCTGACCATCACTCATGCCATAACATGAAACATCAAATACATTAGAATTTGAAGCAAGAGGTTCTGTTGGACCTATAACAGTTATTATAGTATCAGAAGAACAACCATTTGCATCTATTACTGTAACAGTATAATCTCCTGCTAGAAGATTTAATAAAGTATCAGTATATGAACTCGTTATTACTGTATCATCTGTTGACCAATAGAATGTGAAATCGGGTGTTCCACTTGATATTGTAACTACAATTGCACCATTATTATCTTCATAACATAATACGTCATTAACATTGTCTATAGAAATAGTTCCTCCTCCCTGATCATCAATGTAAACAGATACTGAATCATTACATCCATTATCATCACTTACATATACCGTGTAATAACCAGAGTTTAATCCTGTTACAACTGAGTCTGTACTGACAAGTGAGTCGTTCCATAAATAGTTGTAAGGTGAAGTTCCTCCTGTTACCGTAACCATAGCCATACCATTTGCTCCTCCACATGTTTCATTATTAAATGTATTGATACTTAAGCTCAATAATTCCGGTTCATCTATTGTAATATTATCAACAATTGTACATCCGTTATTGTCGGTAACTATAACAGTATATGCTCCTGTTGATAATCCTGTAGCTATAGAGTCTGTTGGAGTACTTCCTCCATCCCATAAGTAAGTATATCCCGATGTTCCCCCACTTGGAGTAACAGTAATTGAACCATTATTATCGCCATAACACAAAATAGATGTAGAATCTGTAAAACTTGTTAATAATTCAGTTGGTTCATTTAATGTAATATTGTCAACACTTGAACATCCATTATTATCAGTAACTATAACAGTATATGTTCCATCTGATAATCCTGTAGCTACAGAATCTGTTGGAGTAGCACCTCCATCCCAAAAATATGTATATCCTGGTATTCCTCCACTCGGAGTAACAGTAATTGAACCATTATTATCGCCATAACACAAAATAGATGTGGAATCTGTAAA
>JBDRPR010000191.1:0-7877 GCA_043826845.1 Bacteroidota bacterium | reverse complement strand
ATGATATCAAATAATATCCAAAATGTCATACAACATATCACAACATGATATTAATCATAAATAGGATAAAAAACATAACATAATATTGGCATACAAGAAATGCGTAAAAATCCGCATGTTTAATGTGTAATAATCCGCATTAATATAATGACTAAATTAATTTATAAGTTTTTGATAAGATAGCGACTAAAAAAAAATACAGATACAGATATAATTCATTTGGAATTTTATGACAGAAAAAAAAATAATAGGAATTTATTTTGATGATCACAAAAGTGAACATCAAAATAATGTTGATTTTTCAGCAATAGCAACTTATGCTTTACAATTTAATAATGTTGCTGCACTTTGGAATTCAAATGATTTTTCATTGAAAGATTATTCAAATGTTGTTGCAAAAATCAAAGAGAAAAAAATCAACCAGTTAATAATTGCAGGAGACAAACCTGGTTTTGTAAAAACTTTCTTTGTTAAAGCTATGGTAACTGCGGGAAATAATTCTGAAGATGTTATCCTTGCCAGTTTCAGGGAATTTGGGGCGGTTAAAAAGACAGATACTGACTGTGCAAAAGCAATTATTTTTTGTGCAATTAACAATGTACCGTATGTTACTGCTGCTACACCAAAGGAAACTGATGTAAATCCTGACACATTAGTTATTGGTGGTGGTATTGCAGGTATTCAGGCATCTCTTGAAATTGCAGATTCTGGTAAAAAGGTTTTTTTAGTTGAAAGAACAGGTTCAATTGGTGGCCACATGGCGATGTTTGATAAAACTTTTCCGACATTAGATTGCGCAGCATGTATTTTAACACCAAAAATGGTTGAGGTTGGTCAGCATAATAATATTGATCTGATGTCATACTGTGAAGTTAAAAGCATTTCAGGTATTGCAGGCAATTTTAAAGTAACAATTCTACAAAAGGCAAGAAAAGTTAATATTGCCAAATGCATAGGTTGTGGAATATGTGCTGAAAAATGTCCTGCTTCTGTACCAAGTGAATTTGACGCCAACACTACCATGAGAAAGGCTATTTATATGCCATTTCCTCAAGCTGTACCAAATAAGTATTTAATTGATGCAGAAAATTGTACATATATTAAAACCGGTAAATGTAAAATATGTGTTAAATTTTGTCCCGTTGATGGTTGTATTGACCTTGACGAGAAAGACAGGGAAGTAGAAATTAATGTTGGAAACATTGTTGTTGCAACTGGTTTTAAAATATTTGACGCAAAAAGAGATGAAAGATTTGGTTACGGAAAATTTCCAAATGTTGTTACCTCACTCGAATTCGAACGACTTGTTAATGCATCCGGTCCGACAGGTGGAAACATTACATACAGAACTCAGGACAAAAAAGGAAACTGGATTTTTACACAGGAATCAGGAACTCCAAAGAGTTTTGCTTTGATTCATTGTATAGGAAGCCGTGATAATAATTACAATAAATATTGTTCTAAGGTTTGTTGTATGTACACATTAAAATTGGCACATTTGATTACAGAAAAATTTCATGATGCCGAAGTGTACGAATATTTCATTGATATGCGTGCTTTTGGTAAAGGATATGAGGAATTTTATGAAAGGATAAGACAGGAAGGTGTACATATCATAAGAGGAAGAACTGCCAAAGTAGAAGAAAAAAAGAACAAGCTATTGATCCGTGGGGAAGATATTCTTGAGGATAAATTAATCGAAAAGGATGTTGACATGGTAATTCTGTCTGTTGGTCTTGAGCCACGTGAAGACGCATCAAATATAGCAAAAATGCTTGGCATAAAGCAAGGTGATGACGGATGGTTTGATGAAGAAAACTATATAAGTAATCCAGTTAATACAACGACTGGTGGAATAAGCATTGCTGGCGTATGTCAGGGACCTAAAGATATTCCTGATACTGTTGCTCAGGCATCAGCAGCTGCATCACGTGTTATCCAGAGCATACTGAATGGCAAGATCCAAAAAGGGATCAAAGATATTACTTTATCAGAAATTGAAACAAATGCAAAATCAATAGATTAAAAGGAGGATTAAATATGTTCAAAAGAGTTGATCCAAATCTTGTAAGAAAAGTTGAAAAATTCGGAAAAAAAGACGATTGGAATGATTGTTTTCATTGTGGAAACTGTACTGCAATTTGTCCGCTTACTGAACAAGGTTTTTTATTCCCACGAAAAGTAATAAGAACAATGCAATTAGGTTTGAAAGACAATCTGGTAGCTAGTGTAGAGCCATGGCTCTGCTATTACTGTGGTGATTGTTCAAAAACATGCCCGAGGGAAGCTAATCCTGGAGAATTGATGATGACATTAAGAAGGTATTTAACTTCTGCATACGATTGGACTGGATTGTCCCTGAAATTCTATACATCTAAATTCTGGGAATTTGGTTCTTTAATTATTATGGCACTTGCAGTAATAATACTTTTTGGCTTTATCAACCCGTTTCCGATTGTTAAAGATCTGAACGATGCTGGTGGCGTTCAAATTAATAAAATGTTTCCTATTAAGTGGGTTGAACTTGGAGATTTGATAATGGCGGCAATTGTTGCAGCATTTCTTATTTCTAATATCTTTAGGATGTGGTATAAAACAATACTTAAAGATAAATCGTTGAAAGTACCGTTTGTCTCCTATTTTATTGAATTCTACCGCCTTATCCTACATTTTGCTACACAAAAGAGATTTTCAAAATGTTCAGGAAAAACTTATTGGGCAGGGCATTGGCTATTAATGAGTGGTTATGTTATTATGTTTACAATAATTGTTGTTTTTCTTCCATGGTTTCAAACTGAAAAAATATATAACTGGTATGATCCTCAAAGAATATTAGGTTATTATGCAACGGCTGGTTTATTATTCGGTCTCTTTTGGGCGTTTTTCGGTAGAATGAATAAAAAATCAGAAAAATTTAAATTTACTCATATTTCAGACTGGTTGTTTTTAATTATGCTGATTTTAACGACCATAACAGGAATTTTAATTCATATTTTTAGAATTAACGGAATGCCACTTGCTACATATTATATGTATATTGCACATATGGCTGTTTTGGTACCGATGATATTAATTGAAGTTCCTTTTTCCAAATGGTCTCACCTGGCATATCGACCATTTGCTGTTTACTTTGCTCATATAAAAAAAGCAGCCTTAAAAGGAAAAAAATAATTAAGGAATAGATAAAAAAAGAAAAAAATGGAAAAACCAAGAATAGGAGTATATGTATGCTGGTGCGGGACTAACATCGCAAAAATGGTCGATGTTGAAGCCGTAGCCGACGAAATGGCAAAGCTACCTGATGTTATTATTGCAAAGAATTATAAATACATGTGTTCTGATCCGGGTCAGGATCTTATTGTAAAAGATATTCAAGAGCATAATTTGAATCGAATCGTTGTGTCAGCATGTTCACCTCGAATTCACGAGTTAACTTTTCGAAAAGCACTTGAAAAAGCTGGATTGAATCAATATCTTTTTGAAATGACCAACATTCGTGAACAAGACTCTTGGGTTCATGAAGACAGAGGTGAAGCAACTAAAAAAGCACAAGCCTTAATAACTGCATCAGTTAATCGCGTCAGACTTCATGAAGAGCTTGATGAACGAACAGTTGAAGTCAATCCTGCAACATTAATTATTGGTGGAGGAATTACTGGAATAACAGCTGCTCTTGAGATTGCCAATGCAGGGAAAAAGGTATTTTTAATTGAAAAATCTGATAAAATTGGTGGCCATGTATCAAATATGGATTTAACATTTCCTTTTTTATATAGTGCAAAGCAGATGCTTGATCCTTTAATAAAACAGGTGTCTAATCATTCAAATGTCTCAATTTTCCTGGAAACTGAAGTAAAGGAAGTTTTTGGCTATATTGGTAATTTTGAATCAACTGTACAGCAAAAAAATGGTACTGAAACACTTTTAAAATTCGGTAATATTATTGTTGCGACAGGATTAAAATCTTTTAATCCTGAAGTCGTTGCAGAATATGGATATGGAAAATTTCCAAATGTAGTCACTTCCATTGAATTTGAGACAATGCTTAAAAGTGGAAGAATTCTTACAAAAGATGGAAAAGAACCCAGAAACGTTGCAATTATACATTGCGTGGGCAGCAGAAATAATAAATATCACGAATATTGTTCCAGAACTTGTTGCATGACTGCGCTTAAGTATTCAGCACAGCTAAGATCAGTATTACCGGAAGCAAATATTTTTGATGCATACGCAGATATGAGAGCAATGGGTAAGGGATGCGAAGAATTTTATACAGAAGTATCAAGAAGTCATATAATGTACTTGATGTTTGAACAAAAGGATGGGATTCCAAAAATAAAGAAAGCTACGCAAGGTGATAATTGCGAAATGCTTATTAGCTTAAAAGAAATGTTGTCTGGTGAAGAAATTGAAGTTCCTGCAGATCTTGTAATATTGATGGTTGCAATGGAAGCGCAGGATGATGCAAAAAATATTGGACATGCAGTTGGAATAAGTATGTGTGGCAATTCATTTTATATTGAAAGACATCCAAAACTTGATCCTGTTGCAACAACTACTAATGGTGTTTATATTGCCGGATCTTGCCAGAGTCCTAAAGATATTCCTGATTCTGTAGCTCAAGCACGAGCTGCTGCTGCAAGAATACTTGCTATTATTGCAAAAGGAACAGCACATATTGAAGTTACGACTGCTTTTGTTAATGAGGACATCTGTTGTGGTTGTCAGACATGTATAAAAGTATGTCCATACACAGCAATAAGTTATGATATAGAGAAAAAAGTATCAGTTGTAAATGAAATATTATGCAAAGGATGCGGTACCTGTGGATCCGCTTGCCCGACAGGTGCAATAAAAAGCAGGCATTTTACTGATAAACAAATTATATCACAAATAGAAGGATTAATGTCAGTATCATTTGAAATACAGGAGGTATAATATTATGAACCACAAACCAACAATAATAGCGTTTTTATGTAATTGGTGCTCATATACTGGAGCAGATCTGGCTGGCACATCAAGGATGAAATATGCAGCGAATGTAAGAGTAATCAGAGTAATGTGTTCTGGAAGAGTTGAACCAACATTTGTAATAAAATCATTTACAGAAGGTGCTGACGGTGTACTGATCTGCGGATGTCATCCGGGTGATTGTCACTATCATGAAGGTAATTATAAGTGTCTTAGAAGATATCATTTGCTTCAAAAATACATTCAGGAAATGGGAATAGAAAAGGAGCGCATGAAACTTGAGTGGATTAGTGCAAGTGAAGGGAAACAGTTTGCTGACCTTATTGATAGTTTTACAGGTGAAGTTGCAAAACTCGGACCAAGTAAAATACATGATGAAATAGAATTATTAAATTAAACATAAAAGAATATTATGGATAAACCTAAGTTAAAGCTTGCAGTTTATTGGGGTGCAGCTTGCGGAGGATGCTGTGTTTCAGTATTGGATGTTCATGAAAAATTATTTGATGTAATTGCTCATGCAGATCTTGTATTCTGGCCTATTGCTTTGGATATTAAATACAAAGATGTAGAGGAAATGCCCGATGGACATATCGATGTAACATTGTTTAATGGGGCAGTTAGAAATAGTGAAAATGAACATATGGCACAATTACTTAGAAAGAAAACTAAGGTATTGGTTGCTTATGGTTCATGTGCACATATGGGCGGAATTCCAGGTTTAGCAAATTTTTCTACAAAGGAAGAAGTTTTTCGAAGAGCATATTTTGACAGTGAGTCCACATTGAATCCTGAAAAGATTGTTCCTCAACCTGAGTATAAAGTTCCTGAAGGCACTTTGACTTTGCCAGTATTTTATAATACTGTAAAGACGTTAGGGCAGGTTGTTGATGTTGATTATTATTTGCCAGGTTGCCCGCCGCAAACGGAAAGACTTGTTGAAGTATTTATGGCCATAGTAACAGGAGCCCAATTGCCACCAAAAGGTTCTGTAATAGGTGCAAGCGAAAAATGCCAGTGCGATGAATGCGAAAGAAAAAAAACAGATAACAAACTCATCAAAAAATTCTATCGCCCATGGCAAGTAAAAGACGATGGTGAAACATGTTTTCTCGAACAGGGAATAATATGTATGGGACCGGCAACAAGAAGTGGTTGTGGTGTTCGTTGTATAAAAGGAAATGCACCTTGTAGGGGTTGTTATGGCCCGCCAACAGATTCAATTGATCCCGGTGCAAAAATGATGTCAGCTATTGCAACCATGATTGATGCAAAAGATCCTGAAGAAATTGAGACTATTATTAAAGATATTGATGATATTTCAGGTACTTTATATCGTTTTAGTTTGCCTGCATCATTATTAAGAAGAAAATTTATAAAAGAATAGCATAAATAATTTTAAAAAATATATCAAATGAAAAGATATACGATCGATCCGATTACAAGATTAGAAGGTCATGGAAAAATTGAAATTTTTTGCACAGATGACGGAGATGTAGAAAATGTATATTTTCAAATTCCTGAATTAAGGGGTTTTGAAAAGTTTTGTGAAGGCAGGGCTGTAGAAGAAGTTCCTCAGATTGTTACGAAAATCTGTGGTGTATGTCCCGGGTGTCATCATATGGCTTCTGGAAAAGCAGTAGATGCAGTTTTTGGTGTTCAACCAACTTCAACAGCGAAAAAAATTCGTGAGTTATTTTACATGGCTCATTTTGTGCATAGTCATATCGCACATTTTTATGCTTTAGCAGCACCTGATTTTGTAGTAGGCCCAACAGCTGATCCCGCAGTAAGAAATGTACTTGGTGTAATTGGAAAAGTAGGTATTGAAATTGGTACAGAAGTATTGAAACAACGTAGAATTGCACAGGAAATTCAGGCATTGATCGGAGGACATCAAACACATGTTGTTATGAATGTGCCTGGTGGTGTAAGACGTGGATTAAGTGAAGCAGAACGTAAGGATATTGAAGAAAAAGCAAAAGGATTTGTAGAATTCGCAAAATTCTCTCTTAAAATTTTTAATGATGTTGTTTTGGCGAATGAGACTTATGTTGATATTATTTTAAATGGCCCATATTCACTGAAATTATATTCAATGGGTCTTGTTGATGAAAATAATAAGGTGAATTTTTATGATGGAAAAGTAAGGGTGGTTGATCAGGAAGGTATAGAGCATTGCAAGTACGCAGCAAACGATTATCGTGAATTTGTTGAGGAACGTGTTGAACCATATAGCTATCTTAAATATCCGTATCTCAAAAAAATAGGATGGAAGGGTTTTGTTGAAGGCAAAGATTCAGGTGTTTATCATGCTACTCCTTTATCCCGCCTAAACGCTTCTGATGGAATGGCAACCCCATTGGCACAGATAGAATACGACAGAATGTATAAAATATTAGGAGGGAAACCTGTACATAATACTTTAGCTATGCATTGGGCAAGATTGGTAGAGTTGTTATATTCTGCAGAAAGATGTCTTGAACTTGCTCAGGATCCTGATATTACAGGTAAAAATTTAATCGCAGAGCTAGGCGATATTCCTGGCGAAGGTGTTGGAATTGTTGAGGCTCAAAGAGGAACTCTCACTCACCATTATTGGACTGACAAAAAAGGCATTGTAACTAAAGTAAATATTATTGTAGGAACAACTAATAATAATGCAGCAATTACCATGTCAATTAAAAAAGCTGCTCAGGCTTTAATTAAAAAGGGTGTTACTGTAAATGAAGGAATATTGAATATGATTGAAATGGCTTTCAGAGCTTATGATCCCTGTTTCTCATGTGCAACTCATAGCCTTCCAGGACAGATGCCTATGATAGTTGTATTTCGTGATCTAAATGGAGATGTAATCAGAACTGTTAGAAGAGATTAATAATAATTTTTTTTTATATAAATTGTTC
>JBDRPR010000190.1:0-2278 GCA_043826845.1 Bacteroidota bacterium | reverse complement strand
TGCAAAAAGATATAATCTTGCAGTAGAAAACATTGTTCAACTCTTAAATGATACAAAAACTATATTCCCTGGAACCTCATTAAAGTTAGTTTTTACAATATCTTCCGCGATATAAAACTGCGAGAAGTCAGGAGTTCTGAAGATATGAATCATTAGCAAAATGTTTATCAGTAGTGAGAGATTTTGCAGTTAAGAACAATTGTTCGGTACATATGCCACGAATTGGATGCGGACTCGCTGGTGGCAAATGGGCGAAGATTGAACCTTTAATTATTAAGCTATTAAGCGGTTTTGATATTCAGGTTTTTGTGTACGATCTGATTTAAAAAAAATGTCGAACAATGTTCAGCTTTTTTCACTATAATATAATGTGTGATTATTTTACCAGATGATAATCTTTTACTGCTCCCATCCCAATAGTAATAGCTTCCTGGTTCATTGGAATAAGGCTATGATGTCTTTCAGGAAGTGATTTTTTCAACCCTTTAATAACATTTTCCATTATAACTATTGGCTTCAGTTTAAGATAGGCTCCCAGAACAATCATATTAAATGTTTTTGTACTTCCCATTTTTGCAGCTTCTTCAGCACCTTCAATCTGATAAATATTGATGTCTTTACGTTGAGGATGTTTTGTAATTCCATTTGGATCGTATAGTAACAAGCCCCCGGGCTTAACCGATTTCTCGAATTTATCCATTGATTGCTGGTTAAGAATTATTGCTGTATCAAATTCATTTATAACAGGAGAGCTGATACGCTGATCACTTAAAATTACGGTGACATTAGCAGTTCCGCCTCTCATTTCAGGTCCGTATGAAGGCATCCAGCTAACTTCCTGATTCTGCATTATTCCTGAATAAGCAAGTATTTTACCCATTGAGAGAACTCCTTGTCCGCCGAACCCGGCTATTATTATTTCTTCAGTCATTTTTTTCAGTTTTAATTTATTATTCTTCCAAAGTTTTAATATCCCCAAGTGGATAAAAAGGAAACATATTTTCTTCCATCCATTTGTTTGCCTGAACTGGTGTCATTTTCCAACCTGAATTACAGTTTGATACTATTTCAACAAAGCATAAACCCCCTTTATTGCTTAATTGATATTCAATAGCTTTTTTAATTGCTTTTTTTGTTTTGCGTACATTTGCAGGTGTGTGAACAGATTGTCTTGAAACATAACGTGTCCCTGGTAATGTAGCAACAAGTTCTGTTATTTTTAACGGATTTCCCATCATTTTGACATCGCGGCCATAAGGACAAGTGGATGCTTTCATTCCGGGAAGAGTTGTTGGAGCCATTTGTCCACCGGTCATTCCATAAATACCGTTATTTATAAAAATAATCAGTATATTTTCCCCTCTGTTGCATGAATGAATAGTTTCAGCTGTTCCTATTGCAGCTAGGTCACCATCACCCTGATAAGTAAAAACAAATTTCTCAGGCATTAGTCTTTTAATTGCAGTAGCAAGTGCAGGAGCTCTACCGTGTGCAGCTTGTTGCATATCAATATTCATAAATTCGTATGCCAGAACAGAGCAACCAACAGGAGCGATTCCTATTGTTTTCGATTGCAGACCAAATTCTTCAACAAGCTCCATCAGAATTCTGTGAGCGGTACCGTGTCCACAACCAGGGCAGTATGACATGGCTTTATCTGTTAAAAGTTCCGTTCGTTTATAAACCAGATTTTCAGGTTTAATAATATCTTGTTTTGTTATTGTTGCCATGATTAACCTCCTATTAATTTTTGTTTTAAAGCGTTTACTACTTCAGAAGGAGTAGGAATAATACCACCCATGCGTCCGTAGAATTCAACCTTAGTTTTACCTTCAACCGCAAGTCGAATGTCCTCAACCATTTGACCGGCGTTCATTTCAATAGACAATATTCCTTTTACTTTTCCAGCAAGTTCCTTAATAACTTTAGAAGGGAATGGGTAAAGAGTGATTGGTCTTAACAATCCTACTTTTATACCTTCTGCTCTTGCAATATCAACAGCTTTTTGACAAATTCTTGAACTTGAGCCAAAAGCGACATATATATATTCGGCATCGTCACATTTTATTTTTTCAAAAAGTACATCTTCTTCCATTTTCGCATATTTTTTCTGCAGTTTGATATTGTGAATTTCCTGTTTTGCAGAATCAAGTTCTAATGAAGTTATAATGTTTCTTTCCCGATCAGGAGTTTTTCCGGTTGTTGCCCATGGCGTGTTTTTAATGATTTCTTTTTCTGTCCATCTTGGTTTCTGATCAGATAACTCAACTTTTTCCAT
>JBDRPR010000189.1:0-9524 GCA_043826845.1 Bacteroidota bacterium | reverse complement strand
ATGTAAATATGTTATTTTGCGTAACATCAGTTACTAAGTCAAATAACTGAAGTTATTGATAAGAAAAAATAATTTTCATTATCCGTTATAGCTATATCTGTTTTTTTATTTTGTAATTTTATAGCAAATTTTAAATTTTGAAATTATCAGGATTAAAATATCTGTTTTTTGTATCATTGTTTCTTGTTCTTTTTGCCTGCAAAAAAGATAAAAATCAGGAATCCTCTATTGATTATTCATATTTTCCCGATCAGACAGGTATGTGGTATATTTACAATATCGAATATATTAATATTGACAGACCTCTTGGTATTTTCGATACTACCCGATATCAAATCAAAGAGATAATTGAATCAAAATATTTTGATGATACCGGAAACGAAGCCATGAGAATTGAAAGATATAAACGTGATGATGAAAATTCTGCATGGGAGATTAAAGATGTCTGGTCTGCATGTCTTTTGAATTTGTCTTTACATAAAACAGAAGAAAATGTAAAATACATAAAACTTATATTCCCCGTTTCTGAAGGAAAAAAATGGGATGGAAATGCTTACAATCAATATGAAAATCAAATATATGAAATTACTGAAATTGATGTACCTGCAACTATAAACCAAAATGATTTTGATTCTGTGCTAACAGTTACACAGGCAAATGATTCCAGCCTGATCGACAAAACTTTTATAATTGAAAAATATGCTAAAAACGTTGGCTTAATATACAGACAGGCAATAGATATATTCTCAAACACAACACTATTTAATCCTAATTTACCAATTGAACAAAGAGTAAGTACCGGAACTTTTTATAAACAAGAATTAATACAATATGGGAACTAATCAGATATTGAAAAAGGTATTTCTATCTATACTTTTATCCTATTTATGCATAACAGTTTCTTCACAAACTGCCCCTGCTAAATACTGGATTAAGTTTACTGATAAAAACAATAATTCCTACCAATTGTCATCGCCAGAGCAATTTTTATCTCAAAGAGCATTAGACAGAAGACAGAGGCAGAATATTGCGATTGAAGAAAAAGATCTTCCGGTGACCCAAATGTATATTGATAGCCTTGAAAGTCTTGGACTGGTAATATTAAATACCTCCAAATGGTTCAATTCCGTCACTGTTTATTCAACTGATACTGCTTTACTTGACACTGTTACAAACTTATCATTTGTTGCTCAATTAGACAAAGTCATGAAGTACAAAAACGGAGATGCAACTCAATCATATTTTTATGAACAATCCGTTGCAGCTGCATATGTAAGTCATAATTCAGCAAAAAATCTGCTGGATTATGGCCTTGCTACTGCACAAATTGCTATGCACAGAGGTCAAATACTTCACAATAACGGTTACATGGGACAAGGAATTCAAATCGCAATTACTGATGCAGGATTTTATAAGGTTGACATTTTCCCTGCTTTTGATAGTCTTTGGCAAAACAGTCAGATTCTTGGTTATAAAGACTTTGTACACGACGGAGTAGATTTCAGCAACCAACATTCACATGGTATGAATGTACTGTCAGTCGTGGGAGCTAACATTCCGGGACAGATGATAGGAACAGCTCCAAAGGCTTCATACTGGCTTTTAAGAAGTGAAGACGCCGGAACTGAATATTCGATCGAAGAAGATAACTGGGTTACTGCTGCTGAATTTGCTGACAGTGTTGGTGCGGATGTAATTAATGTTTCACTTGGCTATGAAACATTTGATGATACATCACAGAATCATACATATAGTGATATGGACGGCAATACAACAAGAGTTTCAATAGGTGCTGATATTGCTGCAGGTAAAGGAATGATTGTTGTTGTTAGTGCTGGAAATTCCGGAAATAAACCATGGCATTATATCGGAACACCTGCAGATGCTGATAGTGTTTTGACTGTAGGATCTGTTGATGGATTTAAAAATTATTCGGATTTCAGTTCTACTGGACCAACTGCTGACAATAGAATAAAGCCTGACGTAGCAGCAATAGGTTCATCTGCAACTTTTCAGACTTCAGCAGGAACGATTGGAACAGGAAACGGAACATCTTTCTCTGCACCTATTATGACTGGACTTGTTGCATGTTTATGGCAGGCAAATCCTGATTTAAGCAATATGGATATTATTGAATTTATCAGAAAAAGTTCTCATCAATATGATAATCCGGATTCATTAATGGGTTATGGAATTCCTGACTTTGCATATGCAAATCTTTTGATTCAGGGAATTCAATATCTTGATCTTGATAACGAAAATTATATTGTCACTTACCCCAATCCTTTCAATAATGAAATATGCGTAGAGTTCTATTCTGTTGATAGCCAAAGTGTGACAATTGAAATTTATGATCTTCTTGGTAAACTTGTTTTAGGTAATAATTACAAATTAAATATGACATCCTATAACAGAATTAGAATTACAGATCTTAACAGCCTTGCACCTGGAAGCTATTTTGCCAAAATAATTACAAAGAATAAAACTTATCAGGAACAAATAGTTAAGCAATAGGATATAAATCGTCACGTGTTAATATTATTCGATTGTTCAAATGTTCATTGTTAAAATAATTTATTCAATTTTTGATTGATCTATAAAATGACTCACAAAACCTTTTCCCTGTCAGAGATTGCATTGTTGATAAAAAATATAATATCTGACAATATATCAGAACCGATCTGGATTGTTGCTGAGATAAGTGAAATCAATATTAACCATAATGGTCATTGCTATCTTGAATTAATAGAAAAGGAAGAACTAAAAGATAATATTTTAGCCAGATTCCGTGCAACAATCTGGTCTCACGCTTTCAGAATGATCAAACCATATTTTGAAACATCTACAGGTCAAAGACTTGGAAAAGGCTTAAAAATTCTGATACAGGTTTCCGTTGAATTTCATGAAGTTTACAGCCTGAGTTTAAATGTAATAAATATCGATCCCGCCTATACTGTAGGTGAACTTGAAATGCGGAAACAGCAAATTATAAATACTTTAAAAGAGGAAGGTGTTTATTATTTAAATCAGGAACTTGAAATTACTGAATCTCCGCAAAAAATCGCGGTTATTTCATCAGAAACTGCAGCAGGTTATGGCGACTGGCTGAATCAGATCAAAAATAACACAAGAGGTTATGTATTTTATCACAAACTATTTCCTGCTATCATGCAGGGAGATAAAGCTGAATCGACAATAATATCAGCACTCAATAAAATAAATGAATATCAGGATTTTTTTGATCTGGTTGTAATTATCAGAGGAGGAGGATCACAATCAGATATGAATTGCTTTAACAGATATGAGCTTGCATCAAATATTGCACAATTTCCTTTACCTGTAATTACAGGAATCGGTCACGAAAGAGATGAAACAATATGTGATCTTGTGGCATGTAAAAAGCTTAAAACACCTACTGCTGTTGCTGAGTTTTTAGTAAATAGATTGTCCGATTTTGAAAATTATATCGACAACACTTTTTCTAATTGTGTTAATACATTTTCTGAAATAATTTATCAGCATAGTGAAGATTTTGAAAATCATCTGCAAAATATTTCATTTTCAGTCAAAAATATTCTTATAAAAAAACATAATGAAATTGATTACCTGATCAACGGAAAAAAAATACACCTAAGAAATTTTATTAAATCAAAATCTTATAAAGTTGGAAATTATAAAACAAGTATCAAAATCAATACTACTTCAGCTTTATATAATAATAAAATCCGATTAAAAAGCTTGGTAGAAAGCCTGACTCAAGTTTGCAATAATTCACAAATAAAATCAAATTACAATTTACAGTTGTGTGAACAATCATTACACTTCTTAGACCCTCAAAATGTTCTAAGTCGTGGATATTCTATCACATATCAAGACAATAAACTAATCAAAGATAGTAGTCAGCTAAAGCAGGGGTCACAACTTTTTACGCTGTTTCAAAAAGGAAGTGCAAATAGCACTGTAACAGAAGTAAGCAAAAGCAAAAAGGATAAATAAACTACAATCAAACACGAAGCATTAACAATCTAAATTACTTAATAATATGGCAAAGAAAGATATAAGTTATAAGGACGCAATAAAACAAGTTGAAATTATTATCCAGAAAATCGAGAACGAAGAACTTGATGTCGATGAATTGACAGGGCAAATAAAAAAAGCATCGGAACTGCTAAGTGTCTGTAAGAAAAAATTGCGAAACACAGAAAAAGAAATTGAGAAAATAATCTCAGAAATTGATATGAATGATAAAATATTATCTGAAGAAGATTAATATTCGAAGATTAAAGATTAAGTCTCCTCCGAAAAGTAATATCTATAAAATCAGCCTTTGCCCCTGCCCTTAAGGGTGGCTGATTTTCAGCGATTTCCCTTTAGGGATTAAGGGCAAAAAATCGCTGAAAAATAATTTTTGGACTTTTCGAACCGGACTCAAGATTAATAACCGGCATATAGCTGTATGTGCAACATTATATTAGCAATTACCTGAGATTTATAATGTCCCACAGCTGGTGCTGATTATATTATCTGAGAAAGATTAATTTTTTTGATACAATTTATTACAAAAATTGTTAATAAACTTTAATAAAAGAAACCCTTAAATTCTTTAGGAAAAATTATCTTTGTTTTAACAGAGAATATATATAATGATAGCACTAAAGAAAGGCGATAAAGCACCGGATTTTGCGGGATCTGATCAAAACGAAAAACCAATAAAATTATCCGATTATAAAGGCAAAAAGCTTATTCTGTTTTTTTATCCAAAAGATAACACTTCAGGATGCACTGCCGAAGCATGCAATCTAAGGGATAATTTTTCAGAACTTACAAAAAAAGGATATGAAGTTCTGGGTATTAGCCCCGATTCTGCTAAATCACATGTAGGATTTATTTCCAAACATCAGTTACCATACCATTTGATAGCTGATACAGAAAAAGATATACTTGCAAAATTCGGAGTCTGGGGAGAAAAAAAACTGTACGGCAAATCCTATATGGGAGTTTTAAGAACTACTTTTATTATAAACGAAAAAGGAATTATTGAAGAAATATTGTCAAAGGTTGATACAAAAAATCATGCAGAACAAATTTTAAATAACATTACTAATAAATAATAATATGTCTGAAAAAAAAGAAAACAACAATTCGGAAAAGATCAAAGCTTTAAAGCTTACGATAGATAAAATTGACAAAGATTTTGGCAAAGGTGCCATTATGAAACTTGGCGATGAAGCCATAGTTAATGTACCAATAATTCCCTCAGGATCTGTTTCTCTAGATGCAGCACTCGGTATTGGCGGATATCCGCGAGGAAGAGTTGTTGAAATATACGGACCCGAATCTTCAGGAAAAACTACCCTGGCAATTCATGCAATAGCTGAGGCTCAGAAAACAGGAGGAATTGCAGCTATAATTGATGCCGAACATGCATTTGACAGATTTTATGCTCAAAAATTAGGTGTAGATGTTGAAAATCTGTACATTTCCCAACCCGACAACGGAGAACAGGCTCTGGAAATAGCAGATCATCTTATTCGTTCAGGTGCTATTGATGTTGTTGTTATTGACTCTGTTGCAGCTCTGACACCAAAAGCCGAACTTGAAGGAGATATGGGCGATTCCAGAATGGGTCTTCAGGCAAGATTAATGTCTCAGGCTTTAAGAAAATTAACTGCAAATATCAGTAAAACAAATACTACATGTATATTTATCAATCAATTGAGGGAGAAAATAGGTGTTATGTTTGGAAGCCCAGAGACAACCACCGGAGGTAATGCATTAAAATTTTATGCATCTATACGTCTTGACATAAGAAGAATCGGACAGATCAAAGAAGGCGAGGATATTACTGGTAACAGAACCCGTGTAAAAGTTGTGAAAAATAAAATGGCCCCACCTTTCAAAAAAGCTGAATTTGATATTATGTACGGCGAGGGTATTTCCAGATCAGGAGAGATTATTGATCTTGGAGTCGAAATGGAAATTATTAAGAAAAGTGGCAGTTGGTTCAGTTATGGAGAAACTAAACTCGGGCAGGGAAGAGATGCCGTTAAAAGCCTGATAGTTGATAATCCTGAACTTGCTAATGAAATATACGCCAAAATTGCTGAGAATTTACATAACAAGCAAAAAAAATAGGAAGATAAAATCAATATTATGAAATCCTTACTTCTAATTTATGCTTCACTGATTCTGTTGTTTTTTTCATGCAAAAATAATTCTGTTGATGAATCAGATTCTGGCAACTTATTAAATTTAAATGATTCTAATATCATTGAAAAATTATCTGATCAGATACGTAATAATCCTTCAAATGCAGATCTGTTTGCACAGAGGTCAATCGTATATACCGAAAAAGGTAAAATAGAAGATGCCCTGAATGATATTAATATTGCTGTAAGACTGGATTCCCTTAAACCCGATTATTATATCAGACAAAGCAGCTTATACCTTCTAATGGGAAAATCTGAAAAGGCAAAGCAATCACTTGAAAAAAGCAACCAGCTTATTCCTGATAACCAGGAAACATTGCTTAAATTAGCTGAACTGTATTTATTGGTTAAAGACTATAAAGTTTCTGAGGAATATCTTAATCTAACTGAACAGATTAACCCTAACCATGAAAGAATTTTCTTTTTAAGAGGACTGATATCTCAGGAAACGGGAAATATTCCTATGGCGATCATATTTTTTCAGAAAGCTCTGGAAAAAAATCCCGAATTCTATGAGGTAAACATTATTCTGGGTTTATTATTTGCTGAAAAAAATGATTCGATCGCAATTAGTTATTATAAAAATGCAATCAGACTTTTTCCAGGAAGTATAGAGGCATACTACAATCTTGCAATGTATTATCAGGAAAATGATAATCCCCTGAAAGCAATCGAAAATTATACTTTTATTATCGACAGCATCGATCAATCATATAAACTTGCATATTACAATATTGGATATAATTATCTGGTAAATATTAAAAATTATGATATTGCTATCGAATATTTTGATAAAGCAATTAATATTGATCATCGTTATGCTGAAGCATATTACAACAAAGGCGTTTGCTATGAAATGAAAAAAGATTATAAAAATGCCCGGCTGGAATTTGAAACAGCCAATCGCTTAAAAGAAAATTACGAAAAAGCCATCGAAGGCCTTAATCGTATTCAGGGGAAATAATATTTATAAAGTACTTAATCCCGATTATTCTCGGATTAATGCCCTAGACTATAAGTGATTATTAGAAACATTAATTTAAATCAAAATATCATGTACAGATTAATTAAGTATTCGTTTTTAATTTTAGCAGTATTGCTAATGTATTCATGTAAAGAATCATCAGAAAAGTCAACTGATAATCAAGATACGACAGTGCAAAAATCAAAACTTGATTCACTTTCAAAAGTTGAAATTACAGATACAAGGGTTACTCCCGAACTTTTATGGAAATTCGGTCGCGTATTCGATGCACAGATATCTCCTGATGGAAAAACCGCTGTTTATTGTGTGCAACGTTATAATGCAAGTACAAATAAAGGTTATATTGATCTGTTTTCTTTAAGTGTTGATGGTGGAACTCCTGTTCAGCTTACTGATTTTGCAGGCCCCGAGTTAAATCCACGCTGGTCTCAGGACGGTAAAAATATTTATTTTATTTGCGCTGAAGGTGATACAATGCAAATATGGCAAATGAAACCTGATGGTTCTGACAAAATACAAATTTCAGAAACCGGTGGCGATGTCAATAGTTTTGAAATATCACCGGCAGGAACACAATTCTTATACACAATGGATGTCAAACTTGACAAGACTCCTCAGGAAATTCATTCTGATTTACCTCTTTCAAATGTCAGAATTATTGATGATCTGATGTACAGACACTGGAACACATGGCATGACTATAAATACAGCCACATTTTTGTTTCTGATTTTACAAACGAAAAAGTTCTGCCTGGTAAAGATATAATGGAAGGAGAGCGATGGGATGCTCCTCTTTCTCCGTATTTCGACAATACAGAGATGACATGGAGTCCTGATGGAAAATTTATTGCATACACATGCAAAAAGTTAACAGGTAAAGAATATGCATTAAGCACTAATTCTGATATTTATTTGTACAATATTGAAAATTCTGAAACTAAAAATCTCACCGATGGAATGCATGGCTATGATAAATACCCTGTTTTTTCACCAGACGGTTCAAGACTGGCATGGCAAAGCATGGAAACTCCAGGTTATGAAGCCGATAAAGACAGATTGTTTGTTATGGATATTGCTACCGGTAAAAAAGAATATATCACTGAAAATTTCGATCAAAATGTTGCAAATATATGCTGGAATAATGATGGTAATACTATCTTTTTCATTAGTGGGATAAAAGCTACTGAACAGATTTTCAAAGTTGACTTACAAACGAAAGAATTTACGCAAATCACTAAAGGTGTTCATAACTATAATGCTTTCAAGAAAGCCGGAGATATAATTATTGGGGAGAAAATGACTATGCTGGCTGCAACTGAAATTTATAAAGTTGACCTTTTAGGAAATGAAACCCAACTCACTTTTACAAATAAAAACATATACGACAAAATAAAATCTGCAACTGTTGAAGAACGTTGGATAAAAACCACGGATAATAAAAATATGTTGGTCTGGGTAATTTATCCTCCTGATTTTGATGCAAACAAAAAATATCCTGCCCTGCTATATTGTCAGGGGGGTCCTCAAAGTTCAATAAGTCAGTTTTTTTCATATAGATGGAATTTTCAGATCATGGCTGCCAATGATTATATTGTTATTGCTCCGAATCGCAGAGGACTGCCAAGTTTCGGGCAGGAGTGGAACGCCCAGATAAGTGGCGATTATGGTGGACAAAACATGAAAGATTATCTTTCTGCTGTGGATGAAATTAAAAAGGAACCTTTTATTGATAAAAACCGGATTGGAGCCATTGGCGCAAGCTATGGAGGTTTTTCTGTTTTCTGGCTGGCAGGACATCATGAAAAAAGATTTAAAGCATTTATTTCACATTGCGGCATGTTTAACCTTGAAAGTCAATATTCAGGAACAGAAGAAATGTTCTTTGTAAATCATGATCTTGGCGGAGCATATTGGGATAAAACAAATATTATTGCTCAAAATTCATATGCCAACTCCCCTCATCATTTTGTTCAAAAATGGGATACTCCTATTATGATAATATCAGGAGAATATGATTTGCGAATTCCATATACTGAAAGCATACAGGCATTTAATGCCGCTAGACTTGTAGGTGTTGATGCTAAATTGCTGATATTTCCTGAGGAAACCCATTTTGTTCTTAAACCACAAAACAGTATTCTATGGCAAAGAGAATTTTTTGGATTTCTGGATAAGTATTTGAAATAAAATTCAGAACTCCTGACTTCTCGCAGTTTTAAATCGCGGAAGATATTGTAAAAACTAACTTTAATGAGGTTCCAGGGAATATAGTTTTTGTATCATTTAAGAGTTGAACAATGTTTTCTACTGCAAGATTATATCTTTTTGCA
>JBDRPR010000188.1:0-4155 GCA_043826845.1 Bacteroidota bacterium | reverse complement strand
TCCTTCAGTTGTATCAAGTTGGAACGACACACTTGGCAAAGGATGAACTGTGATTGTAACATCATCTTCCGCAGTAGATCCGCAAATATCTTCTACCGATATAGTATAATTAGCTGTTGTCATAGGATAGACGTTGAAAGGTGCATTTTGCAGATTACCATTATAATATATCTCATAAGGGGGGCCAAAACCTGAAGTGGGATTCACATTAATGATAACCTGATCTCCCGGGCAAACTTCTGTTGTGTTTGCGGATACAGAAACCTGTACAGGAGGAGAAACATATATAATTGTTGAACTGTTATTGCTTGTACACCCGTTTATATCAGTAACGTACACGGTATAAGTTGTCTCGGCTGATGGTGATACGGTAATAGAATTTGCTGAAATCGGGCCTGTATGGCTCCAGTTATAGGTATAAGGAGCAGTTCCTCCAACAACAGAAACATTTATCGTTGTTGATTCGCTGTTACAAATAATGTGACTTGGAGTACTTGAAATAATAATTTCCTGCGGTTGGGTAATAGAAAATCCCTGTGTAACAAAACACCCATTTGCATCAGTAACTGTAGAAGTATAGTTTCCTGGCGCAAGATTTACAAAAACACCTCCGGGTTGAGTAATTCCCCCATTAATTTCATACTGCAATGCACCGGTTCCTCCTGATGCTGCTATTGTGAATGTGCCATCATTAAGTCCATAACAGGTCGCATTTGTCGAGGATTGGCTATTTATTATCAGAGCAGAGGGTTCAATAACAGTAATAGGATTGCTTGTAACCGTACAACCGTTACAATCTGTTATTGTAACAGTATAAGTTCCCCCTGAAAGGTTTGAAAATATACCATTTCCATTTGATGCACCTGTGATTGCATATGTAATTGGAGGACAACCTCCTGTTGATGTTACAGTAACTGACCCGTCTGCATCTCCATAGCATGTAACATCAGTTGAATTTTCAGAATTGATAACAATAGCAGTATTTTGTGCAACAGTACCGTTTCCTGTAACTGTACATCCATTTGCATCTGTTACGGTGTAATTATATGTTCCTGCGCATAAATTTGAAGCGGTTTGAGTTAACTGTCCGTCGCTCCATGTATAAGTATAGGGCCCTGTTCCTCCAACAGGATTTGCAGTTACAGATCCATCACACAAACCATTACAGGTAACATCTACAGATGTGGTTGTGGTAGTTGGATGAGTATATACTTCAATATCAATTGTAGTGACATCATTGCATCCTCCCATTGCAATTGTTTGAGTAATCTGATGTATGCCAGTAGTTGAAAAAGTAATATTTGTCGGATTTTCCAGTACAGAGTTTGCAGGAGTTCCTCCTGAAAATGTCCAGGAGAACGCATAACCAGTACCAGTATCACCAGTATTAGTGAAACTAAATGAGTTTCCTGAAAGACACTGATTTGGACTAGCAGTAAAGCCGGATGTGACAGCACCAGATGCTGCAACAGCAACAACTTCTGTTGCAGTACAATTATTCGCGTCTGTTATTGTAACTACGTATGCCCCTGCAGATAACCCTGTGAAATCTCCTGTGGTATTTTGAGTTGCTAATAAGCTATAAGTTAAAGTCCCTGTTCCTCCACTACCTGTAACTGCTATTGTGCCATCAGACATACCACACGTTTCTGGTACAGTTGAAGAAGTTGCAGTAATTACCGGAGGATTGGTCAAGGTTATACTTGAAGTACCAACACAACCAAGAGCATCTGTTACTGTTACCGTATATGTGTTGGCATTAAGACCTGTAATATTTTGAGAAGTATCAGTTGTTGACCATAAATATGTATATGGTCCGGTTCCAGAAAGATTTGTTATACCCCCTGTACCATCAAAGCTCCCATTACACAATGGATTAGTAAAAGTTGAATCAGTTAGCAATCCGGGTAAAACAGTAACAGTAACAGGAAAACGACAACTTACAGGAGTCCATCCGCAAGATAATCCAGGATTAACTACATCTGGAGTTGAAGCCTGACAAACAAAATCAACAAGAGTGTTGCTGTCATTATTACCTATTCTTTGAATACTGTATGGTACTCCGGCAATTGTAATACAATTAGGGCTACAACCATCTCCTAGCCATTCTGGACCAAGGGTAATAGTAAAACCATTAATTGTCGGATGAAAAGTTGCAAGATCCGCAGCAGTCCAACCCCATGTACAAAAATCCATAACATTTCCCACGTCGTCAATTATTATAGCCCAGCTATTATATGTTGCACCGGGATTCCAATATATATTATTTCCCCAATAGTTTGGAACTGAAGAATCATCTGTTCTTGAAACCACAGAACAAGGGCTAAAAGAAGAAGGTAAATTCCATAGTATTGGGTTTACATCATCAATGTTACTATAATCATCACTTATTGCAACTACCCAACCTGTGGTATTAACAGCAGTTGCATACAAATTAGATATTTCAATATAATCTACCGAAGGGTCAGTTGGAGAAATTCCTTCCAGCCCACATTCGGTAATAAGGATTTTTCCCACTGTAGATGTCTGTCCGCTGGCTTGTGCCCAGTACGTCGTTGTTGTATTCAATGTTGGAGTTGTGTATATTCCTGTTGTATCTAAAAGTGTTCCACCATATTGATCAGTCCACCATTCGAAGTTGCCTGTAGAACCGCTTGCCGTAAGAGTTGTAAAATCTCCTGCACAAAGAGTTAGATTACCTGTAATTGTAGGAGCAGCAATCACTTCAATTAAAAATGTGTCAGAGACAACAATTGACGGGCAATCGTCACATCTTGCTTCAATAGTATAGGTGGTAGTATTTGCAGGTGAGGCAATAAAAAATGATGTTGTACTCCATGGTTGAACAATAGTTCCTCCATCTGAAATTTGATATTCAAATGTTCCTGTACAATACCCTGATGCTGTGAAATTTATTGTATCAGCACCTCCTCCGCAATTCATTGAAGCTGTTGGTGATGGGTTTACTCCAGTTGCACCACATATAGGACAGTTAAATTCACGCCATTGAAGTGTAGCATTCGCAAGAGTGTTATTAGAGCAAGAATATTGGCTGAGCAAAACTCTGACAACTCCTGTAAAAGTAGCTGTCCATGTTAGTGTAGATTGTAAACTACAACCATCATCATTATATCCATAACTGGTAGTACCAGTTTGATCCCATATAGTTATTTGTGTATCCCAACTGGCCAACCCACATGTTGACCATTGATATGCACACCCTGCATTTACCTGAAAAAATGCATAATTCCCCCCTGACATATTTGTTGCTACATTTGTTAAAGTAGCTCCCGGTGCCGAAAAAGTACCTGTGGGGTAGTTTACATTGAAGTTACTGCATTGTGCAAATATTTTTTCCTCAGAAGAAAAAAACAAAATGATAAGTAATATATAAAAAACTAATTTCTTCATGTTTATATATGGTTATTTATTAAAGTCCAAATTATTAATAAAATTTAAATCTTCATCAAACATGCTATAATCCATTTTAATGATTTGAGCTGAATTGATGGCAGATTGGATTATTGTTTTTTGCTCAATTGCTTCAGAAATATTACTATTGTTAATTGCAAGATACAACAATTCAAATCTATAAAGAAGTACTTCAGCTATTTTTTTTGCTTTCTCAAATTCAGGAACATCTAATTTAAATGACTGAATATCCATTATTCCTTCTATTGTCATTTTACATTTTATTTCATAACTTTCTTGAGCCTTGATTGTATGTTGGCAAAGCATAAGCAGAAAAAATATTGACACTAAAATCAGTTGTTTCATACCCATATAAATTAATTGTTCAATAATTAAACGAGAAAAAAAATAAAAAGTTTGTGGAAATCATAAACACATAACTATTTAGATATTCTCTCATTTTATCTGATAATTGTTACAGCTCCTGTTTCCTGATGTTCTATATTTTGCAGATCTTTATATATAACAAGCCATGTATAAACTCCAATAGGAGCTGATTTAGACTGTCCTTTTACTCTGCCATCCCAATTTTCGTTAAAATCTCTGTTTTCAAAAATTACTTCACCACAGCGATCATAAATGTACAACTGGAAATTTCTTTCGTCAACACCATTGCCAAAAACCTGAAAATAATCGTTTAACCCATCATTGTCGGGAGAAAATGCAGAAGGAGCATAAAAAGTA
>JBDRPR010000187.1:0-8748 GCA_043826845.1 Bacteroidota bacterium | reverse complement strand
GTGAGACACAAAGAATAAAGGCATTTGTAAATATGCAATACCGCATGAGTATTTGTCAAAATGACGTCCGTCATCTAAAACTATTGCAAGTGTCATATGTTCAACATCATTATTTATAAAAAAACTCGGAAGATATTCATAATAACCTTCAGAATCAGTGTAACGGACAAAGAAGTCATATTCTCGAGTATTGGGATATGTAGAAATTATTATTGTCAAATTGACTGACATAAATAATACATACGCTAATATCCATGCATATTTTGAGTTAAACAGTTTTTTCATTTTATTCGAAGTTTCAGGGAATTATTCTTTTGCACCATAAGCCAGGTCTCCTGCATCACCAAGGCCTGGAACGATGTATGATTTTACAGTTAATTCTTCATCAATTGCGCCGACCCAAAGTGTAATATTTTTAAATGAGGTTTTTCTTTTCAAATAGTCAACACCTTCTTTGTTTGCAATTAAAGTAACAATATGTGTATGAGACGGAGTTCCATGTTTTAACAACTCATTATATGTAAGAAACATTGAGTGCCCTGTTGCCATCATGGGATCACATATAATCAATACTCTGTTGTTTATATCAGGGCTTGAGATATATTCAATTTTTATTTCAAAAGTTCCGTCTTTTTCGTATTTTCTGTATGCCGATACAAATGCATTACCTGCTTTATCAAAAAAATTAAGTAGCCCTGTATGAATTGGTAATCCTGCACGCAGTATATTTGCAATAACAGGATAAGATTTTAAAATCGGGACATTTGCAATGCCTAAAGGTGTAACAACATCTCTGTTTTCATAATCTAAAAATTTACTGATTTCATAAGCAAAAATTTCACCTGTTCTTTCCATGTTTTTACGGAAACGCATACTGTCTTTTTGAATATTTTCATCACGAATTTCATAAATAAACTGATTGAAAATAGAATGTTGTTCTCCCAGATTTTTTATCATGGTTTATTTTTTAATTAGTTTCAAATACCAAGGTAAATTGTTAATAGTTAAATTAATGTATTTTGAAGGACTTGCTCCGAATCCTCCATAAAATCTTGCAAGTCCTGGAATATTTGATCCTTCAAAATCTAAAATTATATTTTTTTCCGAATATTTTCTAATAAAATTATCAATTATCATAAACATAGCACTTTTTTCTTTCCCTTCAGGAGTTGATCCGCCGAATAAAAATATACTTTTATTATTTGTTGTTATAAAAAAACCTGCACTGCATAATTCGTTTTTTTCGGTATATGCTCCTATAAGCTCAGCAAGTCCGTGCTGAAGTGAGAAGGAAGCGATCTTTCTCATATTATTATATATGGAATCATTCAATTCTGCTATTTTTTCACCCAGATTGTCTTTCAACAAATCAATCATTTGATTTGGAGTGATGGCATTAATAACAGAAATTTTATTTTTCAGAGCATTTTTAATGTTTCTTTTAGTATTTGTTGAATATTTTTTATAAAGTTTATCGTACAAGGAAATCAATTCCAATTCAAAGGTAACCAAATCTTTAACTTTGTATTTATCGGAATTTATTTTATTGAATTTATTAATATTGATATTGATATATCTGAATTTTTCCTTTGCAAAAATTAAAAATTCATCAACCATTTCAGATGAGAGGACAGATCTTGAAAAAACTCCCAATTGTTGTGTCAGTAATGGTTGAATAAAAAAGGTAAGTCCGGCTTTTTTTGAAACAGTAACAGGCATTACTGTATCATAATCACTTTCTATTATTGCATCCCACTCAGGAGATACAATATTAAGATACCATGAATATGCGTAAACCAAGCCGTTAACAGATTTGTTTATGGTTTGATCCCATTTCTGAAAATCTATTTTACTATGTTCAATGTAGGTTAGGTTCAAGCCGAGAAATCAAAATAAATTTTGCACAAACCTATATAAATTTTCTAAAATATACACAAGACTAATGAAAATTTATATTGGTTCCCTCTGGCCGATAAAATAAATAGTTAATTACAGAGGAAATGTACAAACATTTTTATATCATACCTTCGTCTGCAAAACTATAATATGAATGATCAGTAACTATTATATGATCAATTACTTTTACATCAACTAATTCTCCGGCATTTTTGAGTTTTTTGGTAATAAGTATATCCTGTTCACTTGGCTGAATGTTTCCTGATGGATGATTATGACAAAGAATAACAGAAGTAGCTCTTTTTGTAATACATTCATGAAGAATAATCCTCACATCTGTAACCGTTCCGGTAATACCTCCCTGGCTGATTTTTACGGATTCAATTATTTTGTTAGACTGATTTAAAAGCAGTATCCAGAATTCTTCATGGGGCAAATCACACAAAGTGGGATGGAATAACTCATAAACATCTTTACTGCTGGTAATCTTTTCTTTATGTAATATTTCTGATAATTTGCGTCGCTTGCCTATTTCGAGTGCGGCAATTATTGTAACTGCTTTTGCTTCGCCAATCCCTTTGTTTTTTTTCAGATCATTAACCGTTAATTTTCCTAAAAGGTTCAGATTATTTCCAGCACTCTTTAATACCCGTTTTGCTACATCAACAGCGGATTCTTCTTTTGTCCCTGATCCGATTAATATTGCAATAAGTTCGGCATCGCTCAGACTTGATATTCCTTTATTCAATAATTTCTCTCTTGGCCGGTCATCAGCAGCCCAATCTTTTATACTTAGATTTTTTGAAATAGTCATATGTTTAGGATGAGGTACAAAAGTAATAAAATAAAAAAGCTCTATGTTAAATTAGTGTGTAATTAAATTTAACTATGCAAAATGGAAACAAAGTTGGATATTTAGGAATACATTAATAATAACATATAACAGTTTAAAAAACAATACTACATTTGAAGGGAAAGAATAACGAACAAGGATTAACGATTTAAGATTTTAGAAGAAAACAAACCAGAATTGAACGTACAAAACTTTATTAAGCAGAAACTCAAATAATCCTTGCCTTAAATGGAAGCAATGAATTAATATCTATTTTTGTAAAAAGCGTTGAAACTGCGCAGAAGAATAGTCAAAAGCAATTGGTATGAAATAGCCATGAGAAAATTTTCACAACATCCAGATAACTATTCGGGAGAAAATAATATTAAGGCTATTGACTTCGTCGAGCCGTTGCCTGTGGCGATCCGCAAAAGCGGATTCGGGGTTCCATCTGACCTTTAAAAAATAAATTAATAACAGATGAAAATCATAATTCATAAATCGTTAATCCTTGTTCTTAAATCATTTTTTTACAATACATATCAGTTGAGTAGTTACAAGTTATTTTTAATTCCTTCTTAAATGTAGAATGTAGAATGATGAATGTACAATCGGTATAAAAAACGACGATAAATAAAAATCTACATTCTACATTCATCATTCTATATTCAATATTTTATAATTGTTTTATTAGAAAGATGTGGATATTTACAAACTTTGTTTAACTATAATACCGTGAATGGTTAGCTTTTTATTTTTACCCACTATTCCATTTAGAACCAATAAAAAAGGCTGCAAAAAGCAGCCTTTAAATATTTTGTCAATTATTATTACAAACTGTTAACGTGTTTTGTAAGTTTGGATTTCAGGTTTGAAGCTTTGTTTTTATGTATTACATTTTTCTTTGCTAACTTATCAAGCATGGCAGATATTTTGGGTAATTGCTCTTGTGCTTCTTTTTTATCTGTAGATGATCTCAGATTTTTTACTGCATTACGCATGGTTTTAGCATAATATTTATTGTTTGATCTTTTTCCTTCAGATTGTCTGATTCTTTTTAGTGCTGAAATGTGATGTGCCATTATTATCTGTTTATTTAAAAAAATGTAGCCCGTAGGGGACTCGAACCCCTGATTTCCAGGATGAAAACCTGGCGTCCTAACCGACTAGACGAACGGGCCATAAAAACCCAAAACTTTGGGACTGCAAAAGTAATATTTATTTTTAATTTTTCAAATATATTTGTGAAATAATAAAAAAATGTTGAAACCGGAGTACTTTATTATTATGCGACAATATATCAGTTATTATTTGTTTTTATAAATTACAGAAACTCATATGCTTATTTTCAGAACTGAATCCTATAAGTAAACATCGGCATAAACCCAAACTGCAACTTGCTTTTTATTTCATGAGTTATGGGGTCAAATTGTTCGATAAATACATTTTTGTTATTTGTAATGTTTTGCAGATCAAATGCAAATTCCTGAGTGTAATGAGTACGGTTCATTTTAAATCCTATGCGTATATCAAATCTCAGATAGTCCTTATATTTATTTTCCCATGCATTTTGATAATCATAAACAGTTCTCCCTGTTTCAATTGATTTTTCAATATCAATCGGGATATATCTTTTACCTCCTGCAAGTACATTTCTTGAATTAAGAGTCAGATAATTATTTTTAGTAATTAAAACCTCATAACCTCCCAGCAAATTAATTACATAATTCCCGTTAAATGCAGTATTTCTGATAATGTTATCAGGATTTTTATAGGTAGATTCAAAAAGTGAAACAGTCAATAAATAGTAAAATTTTTTACTCAGGAATTTTTCAAGTGTAATTTCCAGTCCATAATTATATCCCTTGCCTTTATTTGTCAGACTATCTTCAATATTTACACTAAAATCCGCACCTGAATTTATTAAAGAAAATTCCGGAGAACCTGAATTACAAACCGGAATATTGTAAAGATATTGGTAATATGCCTCGGCTTTAAACCTGAGATTTTCTGAAAGCAAATAGTCATATCCCACTATAAAATGGCAGCTTTTTGTAAAATTAAGTTCTTTGTTGGTCGTCAGATAATTTATTGAATCGACTGTTGTTTGGTAGAAATACACGATTCTTGGCTGCATAGCTGCATGAATTCCGGCACCAAAAGCAACTGATTGGTTTTCGGGTAAGTTTAATTTTATTCCCATGCGTGGTTCAAGAGAAGATTTTTTTGTGTCTGTGATCAGTTGATGATTAATACCGCAGTTAATTGTTAAATCATTGTTTAGTCTGTACTGCCATTGAAAATAATTCCTTAATAGTGAAACTTCTCCGGTAACGTTACTTCTTTTGACATACTTATTTTTATAAAATGAACTGTCTGAATAGTTAATGAAAAATGTCTGAAAAATAACTCCGGTTTCAATAGTGTTTTTGGCATTTATTTTATTGAAATATTTTGAGGAAAACGATGTCTTTGATTCGGAACTGTTTTCACCATATTGTTGAAATTTTTCAGGAAAATCAACAGAAAAAGTATCTGTTTTTGATACTACCTGATTCCCGCTTAAAGAAACAGATGTGCTTATACGGGAGGTATTATTGATAAATACTGTATGATTTACACCAATGGTTCCCATCTTTGTCCCAAAAGTGATATCTTCACCATAATTACTGAAAGTCCAGTCTTCAGAATTATTTTCCGAATCCCACAATTCCATAAGACAATTTCCTCCTATTCCAATTATCGAAATTTTTCCGATTTTTGTCTTAGGGAAATTAAGCTTGAAAGTCAGGTCAGTATATAAAGGATCGTATCCGATCCCAATTTTCATTTTATCAAGAAGTGCCAGCATTGAATAGCGGTATGCGATCAGATATGAGCTTTGTTTATTGCGGGATATGGGGCCTTCTGTTCCGGCTTCAAATCCGTTCCATCCGAATTGTCCCCAATATTCGCGTTTTTCATTATTTCCATTTCTAAGATTCAGATCAAAAACTCCGCTTAATGCGTTTCCATATTCTGCCGGAAAAGCACCTGTAAAAAAATCCGAGTTTGTAAGTAAATTGTTATTAAGGATTGATATCGGACCACCCGTTGTTCCAAATGCCCCATAGTGGTTGGGATTTTGAATTTCGATATCATCAAGTATCCATAATAAACCTGTTGGTGAATTTCCGCGGATGATAATGTCATTGCGTTCTGTTCCGGTTGACATCACTCCTGCATAGCTGGATGCCATTCTTGCAGGGTCGCCAAAACTTCCTGCAAATCTTTGTGTTTCTTCAACAGTGAAGCTTCTTGCACTGACAGTAGCCATTTTATTGATTGACTGGTCTTTTTCTGACCATGATTTAACTTCAACTTCACTTGTCCGGATAAGATTTTCATCCAATTCGACTTTAAGAATCAGTTCCTTGGCAGAGTTTAATTCCAGATTACCCAGTAATTTAGTATTGTATCCCAGGCAGGAAAATTGCAGACTAATCCTCCCTGTCTGGATATTTTCCAGCCTGAAATTACCATTTTCATCGCTAACAGTTCCTGTCAAAGGAATACTGCCGGAAATAATAATATTCACACCAGATACGGGCATTTGAGATTCTTTATCTGTGACAACACCTCTGATGTTTTGAAAATGAGTTTTTTGCGAGTAGGAAAAGTGCATAGAAAACAGGAATATTAAAATCAATAGAGACTTCATTGCTGTTTTGGCTTTAATGGAGTATCATTAGAATTTACAAGACATTTAGCATTATTCCATATACCATTCAGGTCTTCTGATTTTAAAACCTGGTTATTACATGTCAGGTAATATCCATAAATATTCTTTTTTATGATTTTCAGATTTCCGGATACAATTTCCTTTCTGATTGTCCCGATAAGTATCTCCTGATCAGCAGTTTTATTCTCAATACCTATTTTTATTCCAGATTCATTATTAAGAAGATCCATCAGACAGGAAACAGAATCTGGCAAAGTCCCTTCCTCTTTTATATGTCTTTTAAAGTCAATTTTATTTCCTTTCTCATGAGCTTTACCGAGTTTCCTTGCTTTAGATGGCCTGATTTCCTGGCTTAATCTTGCCATCCAGTATGTATGTCTGAAAGCATCAATCTGACCTCCGTTCGGATCGCCGTCGAGTTGTCTGTCGTTGGAAATATTGTCAGTAACTTTTCTGGCTTCTATTGAAATTCTGAATGCTTTATTAGCAATGAAAGGATGCAATAATACCCACCATTTTTCAGGTCTGGAGATTTTTTTAAATTGTTCCCAGTTTGAAGCATCCTGGGCATCCAACGAACCAGAAAGAAACATAAAAGCCATTAAACAAAAAAATATTTGAATAATGGCTTTTAACATATTTTAAATACTTTATTCAACTATAATAACCAGATATTTAGAAGTTTGCCAGAATTTTTCATAATCGGTAATTATTAAATAATTTACCTTGTTTTCAGGTCCATCAAAATAGTAACTGCTTGATGAGTGTGATGTAATAATTTTTGCCTTTTTTACCATCAGAGAAATTTTCTTGTTCTGCCTGATATCAATTTTTGTAAAATAATCTTTATTAAAGTCTTCCATGAGTTTCTGAACAGCACCTATACCAACAAATCCCCCTTCTTTTGTAATAATTCCTTTTTCTTTAAGCTCTTTTGATGTTCCAGCAACATAGAAAGCAGTATTCAGGTTCTGATCCTGTTCGGAAATAACGTCATCTTTTATTTTACCTTCCATTGTCAGCGTGTCAATATTTGCAAACATTTCTTCTACGATTATGTTAAGGACAGCAAGTTCTTCTTTTAATTTATTGATTTCTGAATCTTTATTTGTAATTTCTTCAGTCAATCTTTGAATCATTTTATTCAGTTCAAGTATCTGCAAATCTGATTCTTTCATTTTTTTGTTCAGGTAGGCAATTTTTTGTTTGTTTTTTGTCAACAGATCATATATTAATAAAATATCCTCATTTATTTTATCTTTTGAAGAAGCATTAATTTCAGAACCATCACTTGTGCTGACAGTGATAATTTTTTCTTTTTCTTTAATTGTCGCAAGATTTTCTTCAATTTCGTTAAATGTTTCGAAAAATTCATTTACGGTCTGATCCCTTTCATCCAGTAAGGCTTGAAGGCTATCAGCTTTTATCTGAGATGGATCAATTTCTGGTTCCTGTGTTGATTCACATGCAAGTAATATTGTGAATAAAATAAAAAGAACAAATACAATGTTTTTCATAAGATTAAGGTTTATTAATTTTGCGTAAAATTAGATATTTTTATTTAGCTTATAGCTAGTTTTAAAACTTTTTTTCTGATAATCTAAATTATAACTATGTTTGCTTTTTTCTTTCATCGCCGGTTAATTTTTAATGTATTTTAGTGTTTATTGATTTTGGGAGTAGAGCTGAAATTAACAATTTATATAACTGATAATTAAATAAAAATAACATATATGTGATTAATTGTTATTAAATTTATTTTTTTGACATTTAATAAATGCCTATTTTGATCGATTGTATTGAAAAATTAAGTTACACAAGTACATTATGATAATATTCAATAATTTAAAATCATTTTTACTGATAATATTGACTTTAGGTTTTCTTCAACTTTTCTCACAGGAAGATGATGAACCGACAGAAGTTGATACACTTCGTTTTCATGAGGTGATAGATGTTGAGGATTTCAAGGATGCCCTTTTCAATGAAATTATTTTATTTGAGATAAATAAATATCGTAAAATCAGAGGTCTGGACAGTATTGTTTCAAACCCTATTCTAAAAAATTCTGCTGAGGACCAGAGTGAATATATGTCAGAAATTGAAGATGCGATTGAATTTCAGACAGGAAAGAAGAAAGATTTGCGATCCCGTTTAATTTACTTTGGAGGCTCAGGTGTCGGGAATGAATTAATAGCAAAATCATCTGCAAAAAAGGGAGCTGAAACAATGTCTTATAAACAGTTGGCTGATGAAATATTTTATAAATGGGTGGGCAACGGCAAAACGGCTCTGATTA
>JBDRPR010000186.1:0-17138 GCA_043826845.1 Bacteroidota bacterium | reverse complement strand
GCCATGTCGCACGCTCCTTACGTATGACGGTAATGTTAATATTTCGGTACTCTGTACCTCACTTTGTTGACCTATTTCCTTTTACAAATAGCGCCGGTGCTCTGCACCTTGCAATTATTTCAAAACCATCTTCTCACTCTTCACCAATTTCCCATCAAAAAACAGGTTACAAACATAAGTTCCCTTTGCCCATCCGGTGGTGTTTATTAATGTTTTTTTTGTCCCGAAAGCTTCCATGATTACAGGAATTGTAGTTTTCAGGTGACCGTTTAGACCGGTGATTTTTATGCTGGCCTTCCCGCCATATGCGTCTGGAGATTTATCTGACAAACAGGCAGACGTGTGCGAGCAGTTGGGTGTGAACTTCGGCAATGGGAGAATTTGAAGCCAGATGTCTAATATTAGCAGTTACTAGTTTACACAAAAATCTTCACACTCTCATTTTTCACACCCTCAAAAAAAATATACTAGCGTTTACACAAAATTCTTCACACTACCCGCATTCAACTTTTTTTACTCAACACTACCTGTTTCAAATATGAGATTTTGCAAAATTGCATGTTCATATCCGGATAATGAATTGCTGAAGTTTTCGACAATTTCAACTCTTAGTTCATTCTGACTTAACCTTAACAGATTCCAGGTAACCGGCTGAAAATTCAATACCACATCTTCAAATTCGGAGTATGCCCTCTCCGGAATTAATATCAGTTGTTCTTTGTTTTTAACATCTTCGGTTTTTGACTTTGATAAAAATTCCCAGCGTCCTTCTTCATATAATATAACATTAAATGATGGATCATCAGGAGATTCTCCCGTATACTTTCTTTTGTAACGATGGTCTTTTTTGAAATCAAACTGAAGATGATAAAAAACTGTATCTGAATATGTCTGTTCTGAAACATAAGTAGTAATTTCTTTTTCACCATCATAAATGGAATTTCGGACATAACTTTGCTCAGGTAAAATATAAGTTTCAGTTTCTGATTTTGTAGCAGATACAAGTTTCCATGTATTTTTTAATCTTGCAGATCTTGTCCTTAAAGATAGAAAAGGATCCTCCTCTCCTTTTTTACATCCGGTAAATACACTTAAAGAGATAAGTAATAAAAGAAAATATTCTTTTTTTACAAAACGGCTGAATAACAGACATTTTATAACATTGCTATAGATAAATTTATACAATTCCTATAATCCAAGTTTTTTTGCAATATCTTTTGGTATTGCATTTTTATGTACGACACAGGAAAGAGTTTTATACTTCACAAAAGTTTCTGAAGCATAGAAAAATCCGCCATAATCATTATAATCTGTTCCCCAACTGTTTTTTACTTTAAAATATCGGGTTCCGTTCTGATCTTTGGCAAGACCCATAATCAACATGCCATGATCATCAGTTGTCTGATAATTGTCAAAAGCCAGCTGACGCATTTCCTGAGTTACAACTTTTTCTTTTATTGGTTTATCAAAAGAAGTAAGATATGATTCTCTTTCCTTTTTACTCATTGTTTCCCATTTTGCTCTTTCAAGGCCGTCCATTTCTTCAGGAACATCAGTAGGGACGACTGCAATACCATCTTTTGAAGAAAATCCTTTTTCGCTCACATCACTGGCCCAGCCGACAGTATATCCATTATTTATTGAATTAACATAAACAGCAATTAACTCATCAATTGGCAAATTATAAAATTTTTGCCAAGACCAGTTATCCTGAACTTCGATAGCAAATTGAGTATAAAAGGGGTGATGTGAAAAAGAAGACAGATAAACATAGTCATTCGGATTTATTCCAATAACCTGATCGGAAAAAGTCCTGGGTGTATAATCTTTCCCTTTATAGCTGAATTTTTCAGGAATTGCACCAAAATAGGCGTTTAATATTCCTTTATATCCTTCAAACCATGCAGTAGAAAGTTTTTTGTTTTTATTTTCAATAACTGCATCAACATAGGCTTTGAGTACATTGTCAATTTCACCGTGCACGTGATTGTCCTCCCCATAATTTAATCCTTTATAATTTTCCTCCGGGATCAAACCATATTTAATATATGTATCAATCGGATCATTGACAGCTCCTCCTCCACCAAAATTTGTTGTTCCATGCATTCTGACATATTTTTCTGCTTTGTCTTCATATGCCATTCTGAAAACATAAGGTTCTGAAAGATCAACCTCTTCCTTTCCCATTCTGAGCATTTCTGCCTCAATAAATGACAGTGTTGAATAACTCCAGCATGTTCCTGCCCTGTTCTGATTTTTTACCGGAGAAACCTTCAATACTTTTTCATCAGTAAACTGATAACCTTCCTTTCTCTCTTCCTGTGAAAAAACACCTGAGATGCAAAAAAATGCCAAAATTGAAATTATTAAAACTATTTTCATGATGATTATATTTATTTGATTTATTTTAGTAACAAAAATAGAAAATAATATTGCATTGATAATAATAAAATCACTACTGACCGACTAATTTTATTAGATTCTTCGCTTCGCTCTGAATGACACGGTATTTTGAAAGTCAAATGAGAGGGAGTGGGTGGTTATTGGTTTTATGTCGCCAATCACCCACTCCCTCTCCGCCTCAAAACCTAAATAACTGTCATTCTGAGCGAAGATAAACGAAGCGAAGAATCTCTTATAAGGTCTTATAGTTTTGTCGGTCAGTAGTGTAATAAAATGTAATTACCATGGGAAAAACCATTCTGTTCGATAATAAAAAAATTTCCATATCAATAGAAGGAGAAGGGCCGTCAGTAGTTTTGTTACACGGATATCTTGAATCAAAAGAAATTTGGGAGGAAACTGCTCAATTTCTGAAAAAAAATTTTAAGGTGATTGCTGTTGATTTACCCGGACATGGAGAAACAGAAGTTTTTTCAGAAGTCCATACGATGGAACTAATGGCTGATATTGTTCATTATTCACTGAATATAGAAGGAATTCATAAATTTGTTTTGCTGGGTCATTCGATGGGAGGATATGTGAGTCTTGCATATGCAGAAAAATATCCTGAAAAATTACTGGGTTTAGGATTAATTCATTCATCTCCCTATGCTGACACCGAGGAAAAAAAAGATAACCGAATACGAGAAATTGACCTGATAAAAAAGGGTAAAAAAGATATGATTTTTTCATTATCTATTCCGAATCTATATGCAAATGATAACCATGTAAGTATGAAAAACCGGATTGATTTCAGCATGAAAATTGCTATGCAAACTTCTGTTGAAGGAATTTGTGCAGCACTCGAAGGGATGAAACAAAGACCTGAAAGATTAAATGTTATTAAAAATATAAACAAGCCTGTACTTATGATAATAGGTGAAAAAGACAATCTTATACCCTCTGGCATTTTAATACAACTTGCAGAAGAACATGAAAATATAAAAGAAGTTGTCTTTTTAAAATCAGGACACATGAGTTTTTTTGAAGAAAAACAGAAATTTTTATTTGAAACAGAAAAATTTATTAATTTTATACTCTCAATTTAATACTAAACAATATGAAGAAAAAAATCGTTCTTTCACTGGTTGTATTTGCATTTTTCTTTTTGTTGCATTCAGGAATGTTTGCTCAGAAGATTTATACAGTAAGTTATGAATCTCAAGCCGATGTAAAAGTTTATGTGGTTGATTACGAATCACAGGCAGACCTTAAAGTATATAAAGTCAGTTATGAATCTCAGGCATCGGGAAATGATGGAAAATGGTATTTTGTAGATTATGAATCACAGGCGAATAAAAAAGTTTACTTTGTTGATTATGAATCTCAGGCTGATGTAAAAATCTTTTTTGTTGACTATGAATCTCAGGCCGGATGGAATAATACTTCCAAAAAGCAGTTGTTTTATTAATACAGGATTTATCTGATTTTCTTTTACTCTGGAATTTGATTTCGATTGTTATCGGAATTGGAATGTAAAATTTTATTATATATCTTTCATTAGAAATTTAATATCCTAAATACCCTTTGTTGAAATACTTCATGTTATTTTGTAATATTATTTTTTCAGATGTGGATCTTTTTTCTTCCGGCAATTCCATTATTCTTTCCAGTTCCCTTTTGCTGGTATAATCTAATTTTCCATTTGACCACCAGAATATAGGCTGTGACAACCAATTCCCATTTTCATATACTGCTTCTTTTCTTTTATTTCCGTTTTGATAAAACTCAATCCATAATCCGCTTTTTTGTCCATTAAGACAATCTCCGGTTTCTTTTACAACTCCGTTTATATACCAGCTTGTCCAATTACCCTGAAGAACTCCTTTAATATAATATGCTTTTTCTTTCATAACCCCATTTTCGTACCATGTGATCCAGTAATCATCAGGGATACCATCAACAAAAAAATTCTGTGTGCGAATTTCCCCGCTTTTATACCATTCCTTTTTTTTACCTGAAAGAACACCTTTGTTATAAAATGCTATAACCTTAATTTGCCCTGACTTATACCATTCAACTATTTTTCCATGTAAAGTATCATTTACATAATGAGCTTCAACTGAAATTTGTCCATTAGGAAAATAAAAACTACCTATTGAAAAATTACTATCGGGATAAAAAATGATCTCGGTTTTTTTATTTCCATTAATGTAATTTCCGGAATAGTATTGAGAATAAGAAATATGATAAAAAAACATGAACAGCCCTATTAAAATTATTCTAATGCACATAATCAGACAAGTCTTCTGCATGTGGTTGATTTATTTAGTTTCATGTTTTTTAAATCCGCATTTTCAATCAAAACAACACCCGGCTTTTTCCCAATTTCGAAACTGCCAAAATGATCATTTATTTTTAGTGCTTCTGCTCCGTTAAATGTAGCCCAAAGAAGTAAAATGTCAACTGGTATTTCAGGAAAATTTAATGCTATTGTTTTAATTTCTTCCAATATACAAAGGCTATCATTGGAAGCATAACTGTCTGTACCGATAGTTATTTTCAACATATTTTTATAAAACAAATTAATGTCAGGAAGGCAATTTTCAATATAAAGATTGGAATTCGGGCATAAACACCAATAAATATCTGACAGATATTTTTCAACTGAATCAATATCCTTTTGTTTAGTAAAAGTGTTATGAACTAAAATAATGTTTATGTCATTATTTAATAAATCAATGACAGATTCAAGTGAATTTTTTCCTGAATTATTCCAATCATTAACTGATCCTCCAAGTTTTATTATCATTTCTGCTAATTTCCCACTTTTTGTTTGAAACAATTCATTTTCAAAAGGGCTTTCCTGATTATGAATTGATATAACATCTGAATAAATTTTATTATGCTCTTTGATATGTGTAAAAAGTTTTTCAGAAACAGAATAAGGTGAATGTGGAACTACAGATGCATATAAATTATTTTTAATAAACTCATCGTACAATAAAGTGCCCTTTTTAAAATTATTTAAAGCCATATTAGAATCGGAGCCAAAAATTTCGACAAAAGTATGATAACATATATGCGAATTTGTTTTCACCTCAATTGTATCCAAAGTATTTGAAATATCCCCAACAGCAGAAATGCCATTACAAAACATTATTTTATCTGCTTTATTTATCCAGGAATGTTTCTCTTTATCAGTGAATTGATTTCTCTTTTCAGTTAGAGAAGGTATAAAGCCATGTAGATGGAGGTTTTTTTCAATAAATCCCTTATAGCATGAAAGTTCAAGATGACAATGAGAGTTTATAAATCCGGGGACAAGCATACCTCCATAAAATTCTACACCTTCAGAATCTATTAAAACTCCCTTATTGTCAATTAAATCGATTATTTTTCCGTTATCATCTAAAACAATAATGCCGTTTTTTATTGGATTGGATGTTATCGGATAAATATAACTGGCTGCAATTTTTCTCATTCTTTTTATCAGCGATATATAATCGTATCAACAGGGATGGTATCGGTCTGTGAAAGTTCACCTGACATTTTATTTAGTTCGGCTAAAACATCGTCATATATTTTATTATAATAATCTGGAATCCTTGAATAAAACATTATACTTGTATCAAAATCAGATTTAGTAATATTATGTTTAGTGAAAATTTGTTCGTAATAAAAATCGCTTCTGTATTTATTTTCCTTATTATCAAGCTGCAAAGTCATTAGTGTGGCATCTGCAATATGCATATCTATAATAACCGGAATAATTTTTTCACGTGATATTACATAATCAGGTATTTCTGGTTCGACTTCAGAACTGCAGAAATTAAAAACAAGCACAATAAAAGAAAAGAAAAACAACTTCCTCATTTTATACAATTTCCTATTTAAAATTAATCCAATCATGGTCTATGTATAATGCCTATAGAGACGCTATTATAGTCAGTAAGATGAAGTTGCATCGGACTATTAAAGATTCTGTATTGGTATTAATAGATTTTGGCACGTGAAACAGATTGTTTAATCTTATTAAAACGAAATCCGATCATCAATTCGTGTGTACCTGAACTATATCTTCTGATATTTGAGAATGTAATATCATAAGAATATCCGAAAAGCAACTGGTTTTCATGATTATATCCCAATATAACTGAAACAGCATCAGTAGTTCCTTCTTTATATCCTGATCTGAATGAAAGACCAAACCAACCTATTTCCTTATAAATTAATCTGGCAGATATATCAAAATGTATAGGAACAGGAGCCACTGCTTTTATCATCAAAGAAGGTTCAACTGCAAAATCAGGATTAATTTCATAAAAATACCCGCCATTCAGAAATACGTGACGTTTCAGAGCATTTTTATCCAACGCTATTAATTCTTTGAATTTTATTTTATTTCCGAACAACTGACTTATTCCAAATCCGCCATAGTAATTTTTTGCATAGACATATCCGCCAAAAGTCGCATCAGGTACATATTCAACATACATAGCTTTGCCAAAAGACGGATCTTCAGACAGATCATGAAGAATAACTTTAGATCCGTCAACTTTAAATTGTAAAACCCCGGCTGAAAGTCCAAAAGCAACCCTAATATCTTCATGAACACGAAAATTATAAGAATATGATCCATAAATACCTGTTCGGCTGGTTGGTCCGGTAACATCATTAAAAGCATATCCACCATATCCCATGTCATATTTCTTATCAGGGCCAAAAAGGCTCAGCATATATGTCCGTGGAGCATCAACTATACCAACCCACTGATAGCGGTTATTTGATCTTGCCTGGTAATATTCTTTTGTTCCGGCAACAGCAGGATTTGTAACAAAATCGTTGAACATATACTGAGTAAACTGAGGCACTTGTTGTCCTACAGCAAGTTGCCCGCAAAACAAGATTAATAATATATATATATGTCTTTTCATTTTATCTCATTATTGTTAACGGTCCGGTAATTGGCTTTACATTATTTTCATTATGTAAGTCAATTACAAAATAATATGTTCCAACCGGTACCTGTTTTCCATTATATGTACCGTCCCATTGTTTACTGACATCATATTCATAACCAGCTCCAGATCCTGCATACATAAACAATTTTTCTCCCCAGCGATTATATACTTCAACCAACACATCGCTAAAGAAACTTAAATTATCAATCACCCATGTATCGTTAATTCCATCTCCGTTAGGAGTGAATCCTGTCGGGATTATAACTCTAGGGATAACAGTGACCTTCACAGAATCAAATTCAACACATCCGGTCGGTGTAGTAATATAAACATAATAAATTGTAGTCTGGTCAGGGCTTGCAATAGGATTTGCAACATCTGGATTATCAAGACCGGTTTCAGGAACCCAGAGATAGGTAACAGTATCTCCCCCTCCAATTGCATATAATTGAATTGATTGATCGTGGAAGATAGTAATACTATCACCTGCCTCAATTCCTACAGTTGGATGTGTCAAAATCACGACAGAATCAACATCATAACAAATGCTATCCCAAACAAAATAATAATAAGTCACTTGAGATGTTGGACTAATTGTCATTGAATCAAGCATAATAGTATCAGGTTGTGAGATATCTGTAGTCCAGAAAGCAAATTGTCCGGGTGCCTGACCATAGCCATAAATAGTAATTGTGTCTCCGGAACATATTACAGTATCTGCCTCAGCTTCTGCATCAACAACTATACCGGGTGTAATTTCTGAAGAATCTATCAATGCACAGTTTAAGAAGTCCGTTATTGTAATATAATAAACTCCTGCTTCAATACCAATCAGATTTTGCGATGTACTGTCATTAGACCATAAAAAAGTATAGGGAGGTGTGCCTCCATAAGGATAAAGATTTAAAGCACCGTCATAAGTATTATTGCTACAAAGTGAATTTATAGTCTCAATAGAATCGAGCAAAGCAGGTGGAGCATTCATGTTCCCATAATCATTCACAAAAGTACATCCGTTTGCATCAGTAACAGTCACAGAATGGAATCCCGCATAGAGGTTTATCGCAACAGAATCTATCTGTCCTGGCACATCCCATTCATAGCTATACCCGGGAGTTCCACCAACCGGTGAAATAGTGAGGGATCCAGTGCTATCATTAAAACAGGTTATTGCGATACTATCGGTGAAATTTGCATATAAACTGTCAGGTTCAGTTAAATTAAACATAAGAGATCTGGAACATCCTGCATTATCCAGAACAGTTACAATGTACACTGAATCAGCACACATTGCAGAATATGTACTGTCTGTATCTCCCGTTGTCCAGAGGTATGTGTATGGAGGTGTACCTCCATTTGCCCATACAGTATAACTTCCGTTGCAATCGCCATAACATTGGATCATTGAAGAATCTGAAACAGATAAAACAATCTGAGAAGTATCTGTTATCTCAAAATTGTCAATGTTAGTGCAACCATTTAAGTCTGTAACCGTGATAAAATAAATTGCAGCAAACATCGAATCTGCAACTGCTGTATTATCTCCATTTGACCATTGATACGTAAACGGTCCGGTTCCTCCGGTTGAAACAGATGCTTCAACGCTACCGGTGGAATCTCCTCCGCATGCAACCGGAATAAAATTAATAAACGCAAGCTGAATTGAATCAGGTTGAGTTAATAGTATATTTCCAGTGGCTTGACAACCATTAACATCAGTCACTGTAATATCAATGTTTCCGGAACATAATCCTGTTATAGTTGAATCTGTTAATCCTCCTGTCCATTCGTAAGTATAAGGAGCTGTCCCTCCAGATGGAACAACAGAAATTACACCATCACAAGAATTATAACAACTTATTGCAGTGTCAATATTAAATGAAATATTTATTTGAGGTGGTTCAATAACTTCTGTACTGTCAACAACAATGCAACCATTATTATCAGTTATTGTCACAGTCCAATACCCCTGGCATAAATTATATATTGTCGTATCAGTCTCTGTTGTTTCCCAGTAAACAGACACAATTGGAGGAGTACCTCCTGACGGAACTACTGTTGCATCTCCATCGCAAAGTCCGAAACAACTAATATTGTTTGTGTTAAAATTAGCGTTGAGAATATCTGCATCAGTAATGCTGAAAGTGTCAGCATCTGAACATAAACTGTCATCATAGACTGTAACAAAATAAAGTCCGACACCAAGACCACTAATAAAATCAACAATTGTATCACCGGTTGACCAGTAATAAACATAAGGTGGAGGGACAGGGAAGGGATATCCTCCTGATGCACTGACCTGTGCTGAACCATCAGTAAAGCCAAAGCAACTGATATTATTTATAATATCAATGCTGATTAATAAATCAGAAGTATCCTGTATTTCAGTCAACCCTGAAACAGAACATGAATTTGCATCAGTAACCGTCAGTGAATAGAATCCGGCGCATAGATTTATAGCAGTTTGTGTCACCTGACTTGCAGCAGCCGTATCCCACTGGAAAAAATAGCCCGGAGTACCACCAATCATAATAGCAGTTGCTGTTCCTGTGCAACCTCCACCGCATGGTACCTCAGTTAATGAAAATAATAATTGAAGTGGATCAGGTTGTGTAATTGTCACAGAATCTACTCTGGTGCAACCATTAAAGTCAGTTGTAGTCACATAATAAGTTCCTGCACCAAGATTAATTGCAGTGGAATCCAATTGCAAATCGCTCCATTCGTATGAATAAGGAGGAACGCCACCGAAAGGCGTAACAATAGCAATACCATTAGTATCGCCATAGCACAATACGTGAGTCGTATCAGTTATTGAACCATCAAGCAATGGAGGTTCTATGAGTGAATATGAATCAGAATTGGTACAATTATTATTATCTGTCACAGTAATGGTATAATTCCCTGAACAAAGACCGGTAAATACAGAGTCGGGACCATTGGGTATCCCTGGTAAATCATAAGTAAAAGTCGGTGTGCCACCGATAACTGAGGCAGTATAACCTCCATTGCAGTCGCCGTTACAAGTAATATCTAAAATATTTGTAAAGGTTATTTCGATCGAATCAGGTTGTGTCAGATTAAATATTAAAGATCTGGAACATAAACTATCATCTGTAACAGTTACAGAGTAAAAGATGCCGGCACATAATAAATCTCCTATAACACCAATATCAGTATTTGACCATTCGTAATTATATGGAGGATACCCACCTGAAGCAAGAACCTCATAACTCCCGTTGCAATTAGCATAACAGTCTATTAATGTAGAGTCAACAACAAACAACTGAAGATCAGATGTATCAACTATCTGGGTCAAGTCAGAATTTGTACATCCGTTAGCATCTGTAGCCGTGACGAAGTATATTCCACCACCAAGATTTATAGCAGTATTGCCAACCTGATCTCCGGTATTGGAGTCCCACTGAAATGAAATAAAAGGAGTTCCACCAGTAGCACTTACAACTGACTGACCTGAAGTATCACCTCCGCATGCGATATCAGTATTAACAAACGATAGTGCAATTGAGTCAGGCTGTGTTATCTCTATCGAATCAATGTAGGTGCAGCCGTAATCATCAGTTATTGTGCCCGTTATCCATCCCACACAAAGATCAATAGCTGATTGAGTGATTTGTAAATCAGACCAGTTATAAGAATATGGACCTGTACCACCAACTTCATGTAAAGTGACAATAGCATCACAATTACCGTAACAGAGATTGGTTGCATCCTGAGTAATGTTCCCCGTCAGCAAAGGTGGGTCAATAAAAGTTGTATCATAAGTATTTGTACAACCAAATGCATCTGTAACCGTAATAGTGTAATTCCCTGAACAAAGACCGGTAAATACAGAGTCAGTACCGTTGGGTATCCCCGGCAGATCATAAGTAAAAGCTGGCGTACCGCCTGTTACAGAAGCAGTGAAGCCTCCATTGCAGTCACCATTACAGGCAATATCCTGAATATTCGTGAACGATATTTCTATTGAATCGGGTTCTGTAATAATAACTATTTCCGATCTTGAACACATTTGACTATCATAAATAGTCACAGTATAAGTTCCATCACATAAAGTGTCAGCCAGATCAACCGTATCGCTATTTGACCAGATATAAGTGTATGGAGGATAACCTCCTGAAGGTACCGCCAAAGCAGAACCATTACAATCGTTATAACAAGTAGGTGGTACTATGCTCTGAATTGTTAATGATAAACTTGATGTATCAATAATTATAACATTATCAGTTATTGTGCATCCTAAAAAGTCAGTCACTGTAACAGTATAAACGCCTGCACATAATGAATCGGCAGTTGGCTGAGTATCTCCTGATGGATTTGACCATAAATATGAATATGGAATTTGTCCTCCTGAAGGAGTGACTGTAGCAGTACCTGTACAAGTTCCTCCGCAGAATACCTGAGTAGAATCCATCAGGGTTGATAATGGTGCTGGTTCGGAAACTGTCTGAAGAGTTCCCATAACAGAACAACCATTAGCGTCAGTCACTGTTACTGTATATGGTCCCGGTGCAAGCCCTGTAAATAATCCGTCATCAATTTGGGGTACTGTCCCGATATCATAAGTGAGAGATCCGGTTCCTCCCGAGGCAGTAATAGTTACAGTTCCGTTATTATCACCATTACAAGGGTTGACATCAGTATATGCTTCGCTGTCTATTGTCAAGGCAGGAGGTTCAATTACATCAACATTCAGAGTTTCAATACATCCATTAGCATCCTGAACGGTAACAATACAAATCCCATCATAAAGACTATTGGCAATAAGACCTGTTTCACCATTGCACCATGTAACTACATATACCGGTGTACCTCCTGAAACAGAAATTGTTGCTGTACCATTGCTGTCTGCATAACAAAGTGGCGGAGTCAAAGTATCAAGGGCAATTACTATTGCAGTTGGCTCATTAATAATTATTCCACATAATATTTCAGTACAATTCTGTGCATCGGTTACAGTCACGCAATATGTTCCTGCCGGTATAGCAACTAAGTCTTCTGTATCATCATCAGGGTCTTCAGATCCGTCGTTGTCCCAATCATAAGTATAAGGTGGATTACCATCTGCAACCGAAAGATCAATTGAACCGTCACTTCCTCCGTTACATAATGGATCAATATGTGTTTCTGTTAGGACAATTGGATAAGGATCAACAAGCTGTACGCTCAATGAATCCCAACAACCATTCTGATCTGTTGCTGTAACATAATACCAACCCAATGATAATCCAGTCTGATCTTCAGCTCCGGGAACAAGTCCTGTTCCTCCAACAGTAGTCCAATTATACAGATAATCCGGTGGTCCTCCAGTTAAAGGTGTTCCACCAATCACCGTAATATTAATTGATCCATCGATATTTCCATAGCAGGATGGGTGCAAATAAATTACAGTATCTATAGAAATTTCGTCGGGTTGAGTGACTATGATAGAAGTATCTTTCGTACACCCGTTTCCATCTATAATGGTGATATCATAAGTGCCTGCACATAATCCATTTGCAATAGGCCCAACGGAAACAGCAGGGGACCATGTGTATGAGTATGGTAAAGTACCTCCTGAAGGATTTAATGTAATTGTTCCATCACAGTCCCCGAAGCAGGTAACATCAGTATGAATTCCGTTAAAGAAAATTTCATTAGGCTCGGTGACAATAATAGAAGTATCTTTCGTACATCCATTTCCATCAGTAATAGTAATACCATAAGTGCCTGCACATAGTCCATTTGCAATAGGCCCAATGGAAACAACAGGAGACCATGTGTAAGAATATGGTGGAATTCCTCCTGAAGGATTTAAAGTAATTGTTCCATCACAATCCCCGAAACAGGTAACATCAGTATGGATTCCGTTAAAGAAAATTTCGTTGGGTTGAGTGACTATGATAGAAGTATCTTTCGTACATCCATTTCCATCAGTAATAGTAATACCATAAGTGCCTGCACATAGTCCATTTGCAATAGGCCCAATGGAAACAGCAGGAGACCATGTGTAAGAATATGGTGGAATTCCTCCTGAAGGATTTAAAGTAATTGAACCGTCACAATCCCCGAAACAGGTAACATCAGTATGAATTCCATTAAAGAAAATTTCGTCGGGTTGAGTGACAATAATAGAAGTATCTTTTGTACACCCGTTTCCATCTGTAATGGTAATATCATATGTGCCTGCACATAATCCATTTGCAATAGGCCCGACAGAAACAGCAGGAGACCATATGTATGAGTATGGTGGATTACCACCGGTTGGGTTTAAAGTAATTGAACCGTCACAGTCTCCAAAACACAAAACATCAGTATGGATTCCATTAAAGAAAATCTCAGTAGGTTCAGTAATAATAATAGAAGTATCTTTTGTACACAAGTTTCCATCTGTAATGGTAATACCATAAGTACCTGCACATAGTCCATTTGCAATAGGCCCAACGGAAACAGCAGGAGACCATATGTAAGAGTATGGTGGATTACCTCCTGAAGGATTTAAGGTAATTGTTCCATTACAATCTCCAAAACACAAAACATCAGTATGGATTCCGTTAAAGAAAATCTCGTTGAGTTCGGTGATAATAATAGAAGTATCTTTAATACACCCGTTTCCATCTGTAATGGTAATGCCATAAATACCTGCACATAGTCCATTTGCAATAGGCCCGATAGAAACAGCAGGAGACCATGTGTAGGAATATGGCAGAGTACCTCCTGAAGGATTTAATGTAATTGTTCCATCACAGCCCCCGAAACAAGTAACATCAGTATGGATTCCGTTAAAGAAAATCTCATTGGGCTCAGTTATTATTACACTTAAAGTTTCTGTACAGTTTTCTGAATCTGTAACAGTAACGGTATATGACCCGGTCCCCAATCCTCCAATATCCTGATTAGTCCCGATAATTACTCCGGGATTTGAATCATCTTCCCACTCATAAGTAAATGTAGGAGTTCCACCACCAACACTTAAATCTATTGATCCGGTAAAATTTCCGTTACAATCAACATTTATATGAGTTTCAGTTAAAATTATTGCAGGGTTATCCGTTAAATCATAAGGTCCTGAAGTAATTGAACATGTACCATCAGTAATAGTAATTGTATATGTGCCACTAGAGAGACCTGTGAAAATTCCATCATTGTTTGTTGGAGGGAAACCAATATCATAAGTCAAAACTCCGGTTCCACCACTGGCATCAACGTCAATGCTGCCATTTAGTCCTCCACCACAAATAATTGGAGTATAAGTTGAATCGTCAATAACAATTGCCGGTGGTGCAGTGACAGGGTATGAAAAAATCTCGGTGCATCCGTCTTTGTCAGTTATTGTCACAGTATAGTTACCTGCACAAAGATTTATTATTGAGTTTGTAATGCCGCCGGTTGACCAGTTATAAGAATAGGGTACACCGGCAAAAGGCAAAATAAAATTGATTGTTATTGATCCATCGCAATCACCTGCACATGTCTCGTTAACTGTAGTTTTAAATACATTCATTGGTCCTTTGGCTGTAACTGCTGCATCATCGCCTGCGACGTCACCATCGTTATCAATAACAATCAAACTATAATCCGTGCCGCAACCACAGATATTAATAAAAGTATAAGGCAAAGCCATAACACCGGGGATTGTCTGATCAGGAGAACAAGCAGGATCGGCTTCATTTGCGTTTAATATTATAGTAACCGGATAGTCAATGATTCCTGCTATAAGTGAAATAGTAATAGTACCGTCGCAATAACCATTACATGTTTCTTTTGTACCGACAGCATCAATAAAAAACGGATCACCCGGTCCTTTTCCAGTATTTTCTTTCAGTTTTATTAATGAAGATTTATTATCAAATCGGGAAATGCTTTGTTCAGAAATGTTTTTAAAATAGATTTTGGATTCTGTATTAAGGCTGATTTTTATATCACTTGAAATATTATGAACGACAGCCGTTTTTTCAAGACTAATGGTCAGAGTTTTTTTCGAATTTGAATTTTTATCAAAAAATACATCATTTTTTATTGAGGGTATCGATGCTCCTGCAATCCCCCCACTTGTCACAGACCAGTGATTTGTATCACTCCAGTCCCCCGAACCATTCACCCAGTAACGGGTATCAGACTGGCTGTATGCTGATGCTGATACGATTAGCAGAGTGGTTAAAAAAATAAATAATAATCTCATAAATTTCTAATAAATAAAGATACCTTTTGTACGCATACAAATAAATAATGTTTCAATATATTATTATTTGTAATTATTAAAATTTAAAGCTTTTAAGTTTATATAAAAGACTTAAAAATACTTTAAAAGGTTGCCAGAAAATCAATAAAAAACATAAGTTATTAACAGAATTGATTTTATAAAAGATTATTTTTGCCAAAAAAACAGTAATGCAGGAAGGAGATTTTTTTTCTCAGGTATATGAAATAGTCAGACTGATACCATATGGAAGAGTCAGCACTTATGGAGCTATTGCAAAAAGTATTGGTTCTCCTCAGGCAGCAAGAATGGTTGGATGGGCAATGAATCAATCTCACGGGCAAAAGACATATGTGCCTGCTCACAGGGTAGTTAACCGCAATGGTTTATTAACTGGAAAGCATCATTTTGCTACAACTGAAACCATGAAAAATTCACTAATAAGTGAGGGTATAATTGTAATTGATGATAAAGTGGTTGATTTTAAAAAATTATTTTGGGACCCGATAATAGAAATTAAAATATAATTTTTACTAATTTTGTAATTTAAATTTAATTTAAATAAAAATTAACTATGGAGTCTGTTATTTTATCAGGAGTTGAGAATATTGTCGCAATAGCTTCAGGAAAAGGTGGAGTCGGAAAATCAACCATTACGGCAAATCTTGCAGTATCTCTTGCCAAAAAAGGATATAAAGTCGGATTAATAGATGCTGACATTTTTGGTCCATCTATTCCAAAGATGTTTGATATTGAGAATGAACAACTCATGGTTCATTCGGTAAGTAAAAAAGAATTAATAATTCCGGCAGAAAAGTATGGAATAAAGATATTATCGATTGGCTTTTTTGTTGATAAAAATAGTGCGGTTATTTGGAGAGGCCCGATGGCTTCAAATTTTTTAAAACAGATGCTCGAACAATCAGATTGGGGGGAACTGGATTACTTGTTGATTGATTTACCTCCAGGTACCAGCGATATACATATAACATTAGTACAATCAGTTCCGGTAACCGGTGTAGTGATCGTCAGTACTCCGCAGGACGTTGCGATAGCAGATGCAGTAAAAGGGATATCACTGTTCCGCAGCGAAAAAATAAATGTTCCTGTTTTGGGATTGATTGAAAACATGGCATGGTTTACCCCTGAAGAATTGCCGGATAATAAATATTATATTTTTGGAAATGGAGGTTGCAGAAAACTTGCTGAAAAAATGAATGTACCTTTGTTGGGACAAATACCTTTGGTACAATCCATAAGAGAAAATAGTGATACAGGAAAACCTTCGGCCCTGGATAGCAATACGGTTATTGGTCAAGTTTTTGACGAATTATCTGATAAATTAATTGCACAGGTTAAATTAAGAAATTTTAAAATTGATCCTACAAGGATGGTTGAAATAGAAAATAATAAAAGTCAATAAAAAATGGAGAAAGAATTATTAAAAAGCAAAGTTATCAGTGCATTAGAAAAGGTAAGACCATTTTTAATCGCTGACGGAGGCGATATATCATTAATTGATGTAACTGAAGATGGTATTGTGAAAGTCAGGCTTGAAGGAGCATGCGGTTCCTGTCCATACAGCATGATGA
>JBDRPR010000185.1:0-4669 GCA_043826845.1 Bacteroidota bacterium | reverse complement strand
ATTAATTTTAACTTATATCTTTGCAAAATCTGTAGATAAAATTATATAATTATGAAAAAATTTATTTATTTATCTGTTAGCTTATTATTGGTTATATCAATTTCATGTAAGAAAAAAGATAGTGTTCCACCAACTATTTTTCTTTTGGGAGCTGATCCTTTTAAAATAGTTGTAGAATCAAATTATACTGATCCCGGTGTTACTGCAAATGACAATTGTGATGGAAAAGCCATAGTTTCAAAAGTTTCTGTTTCACACAATGTTCCCGGTTTACCGGAAAATGCTCCAAGCGTAAGCGAACTAATTGGCAAAGTTACAACAACCGGTCCATATAAAGTTACATACTCAGTCGTTGATGATGAGGGGAATGTAGGAACTAAAGATCGGAACGTTGTTGTTTTTAATGAAGCTGAGAAATATGCAATTTCATATTATACTGACAAATCAAGTCAGTATAACATGACAGTTGACTATTCAGGCATCCTTATGGACATATCGTTTGACACAAAAGTAAATAATCGCATAAGTTTTCCTAAATTATCAAACGTTAGCGGGTTAAAAATTAATGGAGATATATACTATGATTCAATTCCAGGGACAAGTATTATTAAGAAAATGATTAACATACCATTACAACAAAAAGAAGCAGGATCATATATTTATAAAGTTCAAGGTATTGTTAATGAAAGTGAGATAATTGATACTATTTGGTATACAATTAAAATTGAATACCAGATTGATAAATATGAAAATAATAGTGGTGCTCCAGGAGCATTACTTAAAAAGGATAATGTTGTTGAAACCTATGAACGACTGTAATTTAATATAAATATTTATATATTAAGAGCTACTTTTTGTCGGTAGCTCTTTTTATTTATGACATACTACTATAAACATATTATCCTACTAGTTAAAAGATTACTGCTTTTACTTCTTGTTTTTCAACTCAGCAGATTTTTCTTTTATATTTTCAATTCAGAATATTTTGACATTTCCTTTATGCATGGATTGAAAATATTTTTTTATGGTATCCGTTTCGACTGGTTTTCTATCGTTCTTATCAATTCCTTGTTTATTCTCCTTCATCTGATTCCAGGTTTCTATAAAAACAATATGCTATTTCAACGAATATTGAAATACTTGTTTTTTATATCCAACTCCGCTATTCTTCTTTTAAATTATATTGATATTGAGTATTTTAAATTCACAAGTAAAAGATCTACTGCCGACCTCTTCAATATGATAAGCACGGGAGATGACACATTCGACCTTATCCCCCGTTTTATAAAAGACTTTTGGTATGTATTATTGACATGGTTTGTAACACTTTTAATAATTATTGTTTTTTACCCGAAATATAAAAAAGTTAAACTGTTAAATTTCCATCTGACAATTAAAAACTATATTTATCAATCTCTTATTTCTTTATTAATAATATGTTTTTTAGCATTAAGTATAAGGGGAATAGGATTCAGACCTACTAATATTATTTCAGCTTCCAGATATACAAATACTCAGAATATACCTTTAATTCTCAATACACCTTTTACTATTCTAAAGACATTTTACAAAGACGATCTCCAGCCAAAATTATATTTTCCTGAGGAACAGCTTCAGCAGATTTACATACCAATTTATCAATCAAATAATCTGAATAGAAAAACTGATAATGTGGTAATAATAATTCTTGAAAGTTTTTCAAAGGAATATGTGGGATTTTATAACGGCATGCAAGGAACAGATAGCTCCTTCACTCCATTTCTAGACTCATTGATAGAAAAAAGTCTGCATTTCAGATATTCATTCTCAAACGGGAAAAAATCGATGGAAGCATTGCCTGCAATAATTGCTGGAATTCCTTCACTTATGGACAATCCATACATAACATCCAGATATTCTTCAAATAATATCAATACAATTGCAAGTATTCTTAACAAATATAATTATCAAACCTCTTTTTATCATGGTGGAAAAAATGGCACAATGGGATTTGATAATTTTGCTAATATAGCCAGCATACAAAAATATTGTGGAAAAAAACAATATCCTGACAAAAATGATTTTGACGGAAATTGGGGCATTTTTGATGAACCATATCTTTTATATTATGCTGATGAATTAAACAATACAAAAAGTCCTTTTTTCAGTTGTGTATTTACTCTTTCATCACATCACCCTTATAGTGTTCCAGCTAAATATCAAAATAAATTTAGAGAAGGAAAATATTCAATTCTAAAATCAATTTCATATACAGATTATTCTTTAAGACAATTTTTTGAAAAAATTAAAAATATGTCATGGTATAATAATACTCTTTTTATATTAACAGCCGATCATACTTCGATTAGTACTGATAAGTTTTATACTAATAAACTAGGTACCTACTCTGTCCCAATAATTTTTTATCACCCGACAGACACTTCTATTCATGGGTACAGAAATAGTATTGTTCAACAATGTGACATCTTTCCTTCAATCATCGACTATCTTGGCATTACTGACAGCATAGTTTGCTTTGGTTCAAGTATTTTTGAAAAAAACGAATCTCAGTTTTCTATAAATTATATAAATGGAATTTTTCAGCTAATTCACAAGAATTATCTGGTTCAGTTTAACGGATATAATATTATTTCAATCCATGACTTTAAAACCGACAGTTTACTTAAGAATAATTTATTAATAAATGACCAAATTAATCCAACCGAAATCATTCCATTAAAATTCGAGATGAAAGCTATCATTCAACAATACAATAAAAGACTTATTAAAAATAAGTTGATCATTGAAAGACAATGAGAAAATATTATTTATCCTGAATCCTGTATCTGGTAATAAAAATCATCAGAACATTGAAACATTAATACATCAGTGCATTGGAAATGAATATGAATATTCAATAATACGGACTGAATATAAGGAACATGGCAGGGATATCTGTTCCGAAATGATGATTGATTACTCTGTTATTGTTGCAATAGGTGGTGATGGCACGGTCAATGAAATTGCAGGACCCTTAATTGGTACAAATAAACACTTTGGACTGATACCTACGGGTTCAGGAAATGGTTTTGCTAATTTTTTCAAAATCCCTTCCGATCCAAAGAAAGCTCTACAGACAATTATTTCTCATAAAATTAAAACTGTTGATGCTATTAAGCTAAACGATAAATTTTCCGTAAATATGTCAGGTTTAGGATTTGACGCACATATTGCTCATCTTTTTGCTGATAGAGATAAACGAGGATTTCTTTCATACATCTTTCTTGTAATGAAAGAATTTAATAAATATAAATCATCTGAGTATTTAATTAAATATGACAATAATGAAATTCACAGAAATGCATTTCTGATAAGTTTTGCAAATAGTACACAATTTGGCAATAATGCTCATATTGCTCCTTTTGCAAAAACCGATGATGGATTTCTTGATGTTTGTATATTAAGAAAATTTTCATTTTTTTCAGCCATTCCGATAGGGATTAGATTATTTAATAAAACGATTAATAAATCTAAATTTTATGAAACTTTTCAGACAAAAAAAATAGAAATAATAAATATAGTCGATACAAAAGTTCATATTGACGGTGAACCCATTACTTTTTCAGGTGACATACAAATTGAAATAATCCCAAAATCGCTTAATATTATCGTACCATAAATTATTAAAAATAGTTATGTGTCATTTTGAATATTTACAATTTCACTGATAATAATTCATATTGTCCCTGCATTAATTCAGTATTGAATGTAATAGTTGGTTTCATTTATACTTCAGCTTCAAAAAAATTATTACTCTCCTTTGCCGTGACATGATTTATACTTCTTCCCACTACCACATGGACATAAGTCGTTGCGTCCAACTTTCTTTTCGACTCTTACCGGTTGAACTTTTTGGTCAGTCTGTTTATTTTGATCAGATTCGGAACCTGATGATTGCAAATCAGGTCGGCTTGTATCATATTTACTCATATCCAGACGTCTTGGAGCTTGAGCTTCTCGAACTTCCTCTGCACTTTTAATCGGAATATGACCTTTCATTAATATTGAAATAATTTCCTTGTTCACACCATCAAGCATTGTTTTAAACAAATTATAAGATTCAAGTTTATAAATAAGTAATGGGTCTTTCTGCTCATAGGATGCATTCTGTACAGATTGCTTCAAATCATCCATTTCCCTCAGGTGGTCCTTCCATGCCTCATCAATATTTGCTAAAACAATTGATTTCTGATAAGATTTAACCAGTTCATCACCATCAGAATTTGCGGCTTTTTCCAGATTGGTAATTATTTGGTAAACCTTTTGACCATCAGTAATTGGTACAACAATATTTTGATATTGGTGAGATTGTTTTTCATAAACATCTTTAATAACCGGCAATGCTTGTCGGGCAATTGTTTCGCTTTTTCTCTTAAATGTATCAAGAAGTACCGGATATAGTTTTTGGGATATGTCTTCAGGATTTAGTTTAAAATATTCTGCTTCTGAAACCGGAGAATCTACTGATAAAAATCTAATCAAATTCATTTTAAAATCTTCGAAATCCGTAAAGCCATGACATTCATTTACAATGCTTTCACAAACATCATTCATGATATTGGCTATATCAACTCCAAGTCTTTCGCCATATAATGCATGCTTTCTTCTTGTATAGATAACTTCTCTTTGT
>JBDRPR010000184.1:0-5591 GCA_043826845.1 Bacteroidota bacterium | reverse complement strand
CCATACACGTGTACTGCATTGTGCTTTTGTTTGGCTGTATATAACGCATCATCGGCTTCCTTTATGATTGTTTTGGCGAGGTCTTTCGCATTTTTTGCGGTTCTGGTTTCAGAATCATGATGACTACTGATCCCAATAGATACGGTGCACATCTGATCTTCTGCTTTTTCTTTAAATTGTTTTTTGCTTTTGAAATTCTTCCGAATATTTCACCGGGTTTATAAATATCTTTATCGAGCTTTAATTCGTTGATTATGCTTTTTATAACGCTTTTTGAATCTTCAGTATCATAAATTGTATAATTCGAATTAAATCCAAGCTTATCTGATTCTATTCTTAATATTTTTGCAAAAATTGAATGAAAGGTTCCCATCCACAAATTTCTGGCAACATCTTTTCCGACCATCCCTGAAATCCTCTCTTTCATTTCATTTGCTGCTTTGTTGGTAAATGTGAGTGCAAGAATATTATTGGCTTTAATTCCTTTATTCAACAAATAAGCTATCCGATAAGTTAAAACTCTTGTTTTCCCTGAACCCGCTCCGGCTATGATGAGACTCGGACCTTCAGTGTTAACCACAGCATCGTTCTGACTATCGTTAAGATGTTTTAAAAATGAATCCACAGTATAGAGAGAAATTTATTTTGTAAAAAAAAGCATTTTTTTTAAAACATCAGGCAACGAAATCCTGTTTTTTTTTGTCAGTACTGTTTAAAGACGCTTAAATTTGATAATTAAAATAGTTTTATTAATTTTGAAAATATAAAAAATAAAAAAGTATGAAAAAATTATTTGTATTTAACGCTTTGATATTATTTGTACTAATGTCATTTGCACAGAATTTGAAAACGGAAATAAATCCAAAATTGTTGACAAAATATAGTTCGGACCAGCTGGAAATTATGCAATCTGAGAATCCAGATGATTTGGATTATCTGAATTTTTATGCTGATCATTCCTGGATAATAATGGATTTCCCAACGGATAAACCTATACCTCACCAGTTATTATATTTGAAAAATGATGAAACAGGAGAATATACTCAAATTATGTCTGTTGATGAAATAGGAAACGATTTTAATCCTTATATATATAAATGTGAAACATATAAAGATAAACCTTTATTTTACAGGATTGGTGATACTAGCAAAATGATTAAGATGCTTTCAGAAAATGAACTGTAAATACAGTATCGCAGTTATAAATATATGAAAAACAACTCAAAATAATTAATTTAAATTAAAGATACATTAAAATGAAAAAGATATTATTCATATTAACAATCAGTTTGTTCAGTTTTACGGCTTTTTCTCAAACATACAATATTTCAAGTCAAGGCACTGAATCAACTTGTACAGGTACTCTTACTCTTGGTTCATGCACAATTGGCAATACTTATGTTTTTACTTTGTGTTCCGATGATATTCCAAGTGGCAATACTCATATTTCTGTAGCGCTGAATACTTATGACATGGACAATGGTGGAAGTTTTTGCGTTTATGACGGAGACAACACCGGTGCACCATCTCTTGGATGTAATACTAATTTCCAGGTGCCATGGGCTATAACAGCTTCTCCGGCAAATACTTCTGGATGTTTGACGTTTGAATACACTCCTGCCTCAGGTGATGCATTAAGTGCAACCATTCATTGCAATTTTCAATGTCAGAATATTCAGGCAGAAATTGCAAGTACTACTCCTGCTGCCACTTTGATAAGCGGAATTTATTATATTGATGTTTGTCAGGGTCAGCAAATTACTTTAAATGGATCCGCTACTTATCAGAATACGACATATCCTCAATCAAACGGAACATCAACATTTGAGTGGACTTTTAGTGACCTGACAGTTTTGACAGGTCAGACAATTAACTGGACTCCGCCCACGGATGATGGCTATACAGTTAGTCTGTTAGTTACTGACGCTCTTGGTTGCGAAAGTACAAATTCTATTATTTATCGAATCAGGGTTTCCAGAACTCCGGATTTTACAGGTTCTGATATCAATCCACATGTTATATGTCAGGGAGATCCTGTTACTTTATCAGGGACTGTAACCAGTGATCAATGGATAAGTGCCCCGCCAACTGCATTTGCCAATCCATTATTTCTCCCCGATGGAACTGGGGTTTCTTATAATACATCAATTAATGTTGTGGGATTTGATCCGGGACAGACTTTAACCAATATTAATGACTTATTGGGTATATGCATGAACATTGAACATTCTTATATTGGTGACCTTGTTATGTACATTGCTTGTCCATCCGGACAATCAGTACAACTTGAAAGTCAGGGAGGCGGAGGTGTTTTTCTGGGTGATGCAAATGATGCTAGCTCTACACCTGGTACAGGTTGGGATTATTGCTTTACTAATACCCCGACTTATGGTACTCTTGCTGCTACAGCAAGTGCAGGTATTACCGTTCCTGTTTCTCAGGGAAGTGCTCTTCCTTCAGGATCATATGCGTCTTTTCAACCTTTGTCAGGTTTGGTAGGATGCGACCTGAATGGTACATGGACTATCACTATTATTGACAACTGGGCAATTGATGATGGATGGATTTTTAGCTGGTGGATTGATTTTAATCCCAGTCTTTATCCAAGCTTGTGGGACTATCAGAATACTTATGTTAATCATATCTGGACTGCAAATATTGGTTCAGGAGGATCTATTACAAGTAATAACGGTACAGGTGGTGGAGAAGGTACATATGTAACGGGATTATTTGTTCAGACTAATGAACCATTTTATTATACCATTACTGATGATTTTGGTTGTACTTATGATACAACTATAATGGTTACAGTTCTTCCTGCTGATGCTTCTCAATGCTGTATTATCCCTGTTATTAATATGGTTACTACAAGTCAGACTCTTTGCGGAAATTCGATTCTTCTTGACGCAGGGACAATATCTACTACAGGAAATGTAGGAACCTGGACAAATACAGGGCCGGGAACTGTAAATTTTGTAACCGGTGGTATTCACGATATTCAGTCTTTTGTTAATGTCAGTACTTATGGTACTTATACTTTTACATGGACTGAAGTAAATAATGGCAGTCCTGCATGTACTGATGCAGAAAGTGTTACTATAACATTTCTTCAGGAACCCACGGCCAATGCCGGTCTGGATAACGGTATATGCGGGTATACGATTCAGTTAAATGGTAATCCTGCCTCAGGTGGAGAAACAGGGACATGGACAAGTTCTCCTTCAGGAGCAAGTTTTTCTCCCAATGCAAATACTCCCAATGCTACTGTTACCGTTACAGGTGTCAGTATATCAGCGACTTATTTATTTACATGGACTATTGATAACGGTACATGTTCAAATACTGATGAAGTGAAAATAGTATTTTATGAAATTCCTGTACCTAATGCAGGTCCTGATGATAATACTTGTGGAAATTCTTATCCTCTTGATGCTGTTAATTCACCTAATGTTGGATACTGGTCAGGCCCACCGGAAGTTTCTTTCACTAATATTTATGACCCTGATGCTACTGCAATTGTCTCCAATATCCCCGGTACTCAGGTTTCATATACTCTTACCTGGCATGAAACAAATGGAGTATGTTCCGGCCAGGATAATGTTGTTATTACTTTTATTGAACCTCCTCTTGCAAATGCAGGATATGGAGGTGCAGTTTGTGATTATGATTTTCAGTTAGCTGCAAATACCCTGGGTGTAAATTTCGTGAGCGCATCATGGTCAACAAATGTCGCCGGAATTACAATTAGTCAACCAGGTAATGATACTACACTTGTTGATATACAAGCTTTAGTTCCTGGTGTTTATAATGCTTCTTGTGTTGCCCCGATATATTTTACATTTACAATCACAAATTCAACTAATTGTACTAGTGTGGATTCAGTTTTGGTAGAGTTTTTTCAAAATTCACAGTCCTTTGCTGGGACAAATGATTCTGTTTGTGGTCTTGTATATACAATGCAGGCTGTCCCCAGTATCGATTGTTCTATTGGACAGTGGAATGTAATTTCTCAACCGGCAGGAAGTTCTCCAGCGAATTTTACACCTGTTAGTAGTCCTAATTCACTAGTTACAGCAACTGCTTTTGGTTATTGGGAATTTGTCTGGACTGAATGGAATCAATCATCGCCTGTATGTATTACCAAAGATACAGTTCGCATACATTTCATTGAAAAGCCGACTATTGATGCAGGACCAAGAGATACTGTCTGCGGTCACTGGGTACAAATGAATGCTACTACTTCAGGATATGCAGGAACATGGATTACTCCTGGAGGAGGATATGTTTTTGCATCCGGACCAAGCTTAAGTCTTGAAGACACGTCATATCAACATGTTTATAATACCTGGTTATATTATAATCAGTTGGGAGATTCAGCCAAATTAGTATGGCGTGAATGTATGGGGTTCTGCTGCAGTTATGATACAGTAATGGTATTATTTGACGAAGAATTCCCTGCAGTACATTTAGTGACCATGCCTCCTACAAAAGAATGTGGGAAAATCACAACCCAGTTGAATGCCCAAACTCCGGCGCAGGGGTCTTCAGGTTACTGGTTTGATGAAACTCCGTTGACTAATTTTGTTCAAACAGCCTATTCAACACATCCTGATTATGCACAGGTAACCTATTACGGAACACACAACTTTCATTGGGTAGTTATGGGAGAATTCGAAACTTGTCGTGATACAACAGAAGCTATTCCTATTCAGTTTATCGAACCGCCAACTGCAGACGCCGGGCCTGAATGGGACACAGTTTGCGGATATTCCTATGAACTGAATCCGGTTGATCCGGCAGTTGGTACGGGTTTCTGGACAAGTGCTGTAATGACACCGGGAATAGTCTGGTTTGAAACCACTAATACCTGGACAAGTACTGAAATGTATGATACCGTAACAACAAGTATATTAAATATAGGTGGGTCCAATCCTTATTATAATATTATATGGAATGTTCAGAATGATATTTGTACTGATGCAGATACCATCCGGTTAATATTTGTACCTGAACCGACAGGAGATTTTATGGTACGTCACCCATATTGTATAGGCGATGTGGGAGTATTAACAGCAGGAACGACCGGACCTAATGTTAGTATTATAGATTTTACCTGGGATATAGGTAATGGACTTATAGACAGTACACAAACCGATTTCACAGACATGAATCCGGTATATGTATATTGGTCTGATGCTACAGAAGATCAGGAGCATACAATAACCCTGGTTGCAGAAAACGTTTGGGGATGTCGCTCGGATTTATCAGTAGATATAATGCAGGAACCACCGGCAATGGCACCACCAATGGCAGTGATAGACGCAACCTGCGGAAATGTAAACGGGCAGATAATATTCCTGACAGATACCGGAGAATATATGTATGCATGGATGGTTGATACTGCATGGTTTGCTACTACATGGACAGTTGAAAGCGGAGGAATTGGTCCGCCTGATTCAATATTTGTAACAACAGCACAGGATTCGATATTTATATATAATATAACAGGAGATTCAACCTATTATTTTGTAGTACAGGGAGAATCACAGAGTTACTCACCAGCACCAATAGGAACGTTCTGCATAGAAGGA
>JBDRPR010000183.1:0-9085 GCA_043826845.1 Bacteroidota bacterium | reverse complement strand
TACTATGATATAATAAATTATTTTTTAAAAATAAAAATGTACAATCTTATATTATAAAATTTATCTGATTATAGTCACCGCGCCTGATTCCTGATGTTCAATACCCTGCTTGTCTTTAAAAATGGCTGTCCAGATATATGTTCCGGTTTCACATTTTTTATTTCCATTCTTTGCTTTTCCATTCCATTTTCCATTAACATCTTTTGTGTCGAAAATTACTTCACACCAACGATCATAAATCAGTAACTGGTATTTGTTTTCATCTATTCCGTGACCGGTTATGAAGAATTCATCATTAACAAGATCATTATCAGGAGAAAATGCAGTAGGAGCATAGAAAGTGTATTCGTCTCTGATAATTACAGAATTAAATATTGTATCCTTACACCCGAATTCACTTTCAACTCTGAGTTCAACAATATACGTACCTTCTGAGGCAGCATATTGGTGAAAAGGACTGAAATTTAAAGAAGAGTCGCCATCACCAAACATCCAGTGAAAATTTTCGGCTCCGGTGGTCAGATTTTCAAAAAATATAATTGGTTTAATAATACTTGCAACTTCAGGGTCAGCAATAAATTTTGCATTTGGGATTGGGTAAACAGTAATCAGGTCAGCATTAACTTTAGTGTTTTTACATCCTTTAACAGAAGTAACTGTAAGTGAAACAGTAAAGTTCCCGTCATATTCATAAATATGTTGTGGATCTTTTAGATTAGATGTGTTGTATGAATTGTCATCTCCAAAATTCCAGTTATATGTCTGACCAGATACCGGACTAATTTCAACAAAATTGACAGTCAATGGTTTGCAACCCTGAGTTGTATCAGGCATAAAACTGACCGGAGGCAATGGATTTACAATGATATCAACAGATGCCTGATCGGTTGGAGACCCACAATTATCAGACGCAAGAATTTCATAAGTGATGTTTCCTTGGGGATAATCTGTATAGGGAAGAGTAATTGTATTACCACTATTTGTCAGAGTGTAATTGTAATTTCCATTTCCTCCACTTACTGTTGCATTTAAAATAACCGGGTCACCTATACAAATTTCATATTTGTCAGCAGAAACACCAACTGAAATAGGTTCATATACAAAAACTGTCACGTATTTTAATCCGCTTTCACAACTTTTTGTGTCAATGGCTTTTACACAATATTGAGTTGTAACCACCGGACTGACATCAATTGAACTACCTATTGCTCCATGACACCACTGGAATGTATATCCGGGTGTACCTCCTGTGGCGGAAGCATTTAACGTGGTTGTTTCACCTATACATATCCATCTGTCTGAACCAACACTGGCAATTACTTTGTCAGGTTGATCAACAATAATTGAGGCAGAAATTGTGCATCCATTATTGTCAGTTGCAGTAACAGCATAATTCATCGCCTGAACATTGACAATAGAACTACCCATTCCACCATTAGACCAAATATAAGTGTAAGGAGGTGTTCCATTAGAAACAGTAATAGACGCCTGACCATCAAATCCCCCCCAACAATTAGTTGGTGTTGATGAAGTGGTTTGTGTTAGTTGATTAGGTTGAGTAAGAGTAACACAGTCTGTTAAAGTACAGCTAAATGCATCTGTAACAGTAACACAATAACTTCCTATAGGAATATTATTCAAATTCTGGCTTGTTTGTCCGGAATTCCACAGATAAGTGTACGTAGGAGTACCTCCTGTAACGGAAATATTAATCATTCCATCGCTACCTCCAAAACAATTTATATCTGCTGTATTATCAAATGTCATAGATAAAGGAGCTGTCGGTTGATTTACAGTGACCGAGCTTGTGGTGGTGCATATATTTGCATCTGTTACAGTTACATAATATAATCCGGCAGTTAAAATTGTTGCAATTTGATTTGTTTGCCCGGATGGGTCCCAATAATAAGAATATGCTCCGGTTCCACCAGAAGCAGTTACAGTAGCTGTGCCATCTGATCCTCCAAAGCAACTGACCTGAACACTAGAAGTTGTAGCTGTTAACTGTGTCGGTTGAGTTAATGTGACATTCCCTGAAACAGTGCAATTGTTTGCATCTGTAATAGTAATAACATAGAATCCGGCACCAAGATTTGTCGCATCAGCAACAGTCTGATTGTTTGCATTTGGACTCCATAAATATGTATAAACAGGAGTTCCTCCAGACGGAGTGGCGGTTGCATTGCCATCAGACCCTGAATAACATAATGGATTCACACCTGTAACATTGACAGTTAATGCAGCAGGAGAATTTACAGTAGCTGAATTCGATGAAGTACAACCGAAAGAATTTGTGACAGTAACATAGAAGGTGTTTGCACACAAGCCAGTTGCTGTCTGACCTGTTTGGGATCCTGTATTAGTGTCCCATAAATATGTGTACGGTAATCCACTTCCCAAGGGATTGACAGTGGCAGTTCCGGCACATACATTGTTACATAATAAATCAGTTACTGTAAAATCGAAACTTGGACTAATAATAAAAGATATTTGTACATTATCACTGGCATCACAATTTGTTCCATTATCCTCGAACCATTGAAATACATAGTCTCCATATTGATCAACAGTAACAGATGAAGTAGCAGATGCAGAGTTAGCAAAAACTGCAGTTCCTGGTCCGGATATCATACTCCAATTTCCTGTACCTAGCGAAGGGACACCTTGAAGTGTATAAGAGAGAGAACAAATATTATCATCTTGGCCTGCGTCAGGAGTAGGAAGAATGCAACAATTCGGATGACCATTAGGAAGAATAGTAATATAAATAGTTGTATCTGATATACAGCCGTTTTCATCAACTTGTAAATATATAGGTTGTGGCCCTGCAGAGTTAAAAGTGACAATAATTGGACCTTGGCCTGACCCTGATACAATTGTTCCGGTTGTACCAAAATTCCAATTATAAGTTGCAGAAACAGAGGCATTCCCCGTGTACTGGACATTTGTATTTGTGTTTACACAGATAGAATCACTAAAAGTAAATGCAGGAGACGGTGCATCAAAAATCATCACAGATTGTGTTATATCAAAATCGCAAAGAGTATCAGTTACATAAAGGCTTCCTGATCCGGTAACTTTAAAATCGTCAATATTCCAGCCACCATATGTTACACTTCCGTCTGTTGAACCTAAACCAAAACGTACTCTGAAATTCGGATTATTATCCGCCTGTGCAGCTACATTATAAGTTTTTTGAGTCCAGGAGGCTTCGCTGAAAGACCCACTATTTGAATAAACATTACTCCAAACGGTACCATTAAAAACGTCAACGTACATGTGGTCAAAGGAGCTACTTTCACAACCTGATTGGCTGAAAAATTCAATATTGCAATTAGTAAGGCCTGTACAATTAATTACTGGAGATGTTAACCAATAAGTCATGGCCATAGAATTCGGATAACATGCTCCAAGGTAAGTTCCAATAATAAAATTATCAGCTGATGGGGAGTGGTCAATTGAAGGGTCCTGAGAGCCTGAACAACCCGTACTTGCTGTAGCAGAGCCCCTTGCCCATCCACCGCTTCCATACCCTGTCCATCCCAGGTCAGTTGAAAAATCGTCCTCCCATGCAGTAAAAATTCCTGAATCCCAGTAGCTGTGTAAATTGTATATGTGATATTCTATGTCATAAGTCCCTGGGCCAACAGCATTAGGCGTAAAATAGCCACTTGCATTCACAAGTGCACCTGAAAATTCACCTCCTGCCGGAGTTGCAGTCAATTGAAATGGAGCTTGATTTATGCAATATGAAGTACTTAAATTAGTAAAAGATAATACAGGAGAAGGATATACAGATACAAATGTAGAATCCATAGCCGAATTTCCTAAAGAATCCACTACATTAACATAATACATCTGTGAAACCGGAGGTAAAACACCTGCAGTAGTTCCTGAATCAATCATTATTCCATTTGAATCTTCCCACCATTGAGCTACAAATGCATTGGGACAAAAAATTTGCACATTATCAAGACCCCAGTGGTCATAATCATTACTGGAAGTCTGATCCTGATGCCATTGAAACAATGTTGTTGTACTGGCAGCACCTGGGGGAATATCTTCACAATAGTTGTTCCATGAAGTCATTTGTGGATCATATCCCCCATTAGGATCCCAATAATTTATATCAATCCATGTTGTGCCTCCGTTGATAGAATATTGAAGATGAACTCCTTCTGTTGATAAATCTGGTCCTTCACACGGACTGCTGTTGCTTTGTGTGGCATATGCCATATCGAAACAAATTTGACAAGCATCTGTAACATTATATGGGATTGTAGTTAAATCTCTAGGTTGGGCAACCGCCGGTCCCATCCATAAATAAATTGTTCCATTAGGAGAAGGTAAACACGGATTTGTAAACATAGGTCCGGCATTTGAACTCCACCCAGTTCCCATAGTACCATTATCAAAATCGTTGTTCATCATATAATTGGTTGAACCTATTGCAAGCAAGTATGCAGAGTCTCCTTCACAAATCCATAAAGTATCAGCTAAAGCAGTAACTGTTGTAGCAGTTTGACCAAACATGTTTTGAATACTCAACAAAAGTATCACATATAAAAAAAGATTTTTCATTTCTAGCATTTTTGCACTTAATAAAATTTTATCTAATAATAGAAACAGCACCTGTTTCTTCATGTTCTATCCCTTTAAGGTCTTTATAAATAACCAGCCAAGTATAAGTTCCGTTTTTACCGATTTCTCCACCTTTAATTCTTCCATCCCAACCTTCATTTATATCTTCGTTTTCATAAACGGGTTCTCCCCATCGGTCAAAGACAATCATTTTGAAATTTCGTTTGTCTATTCCGTTTCCATATACGAGGAAATAGTCATTGATTCCGTCATAATCAGGGCTGAAAGCAGTAGGAGCGTAGAAAGTATATTCATTTTGAATAGTTACATCTTTATATGCTGTATCAAGACATCCAAAGTTGGTTTCTACAACCAACATAACATTATACGTTCCTGTTGGATAGATTGGATAAACATGAACCGGATTTTCAAGATTTGATTCTGCTCCATCACCGAAATTCCAGTATGATTCAGAATGTCCGGAGGACAAATTGTAGAAGAAAATCATAGGCTTAATAATGCTTGCTGCTTCAGGGTCATTAATAAATTTAGCTATAGGTTTTGGGTAAACAGAAATCATATTTACTTCTGTAATTGAATTTAAACAACCTTCAGTTGATGTAACCGATAATGAAACAGTATAAACCCCAGGATTATCATAAATGTGACTTGGATCTTTCTGGAAGGATAAATTGTCGAAATCGGAATCTCCGAAATTCCAAGTGTAAGTCTGAGCCTGATATTGACTTAAGAAATTAACTGTAAGGGGTTGACAGCCTGAAGTTGTATCAGAACTTATAGCAACAGGAGGCAAAGGATAAGTATAAATCATTAGGTTGTCAGAAGCAATAGAACCGCATTGATCCTCAACATATATTATATATTCAGTAGTATCCATAGGATGGACAATAAACGGAGGCATAACAATCATATCAAACTGATCATATAAATAATAAGGTGGTACTCCGTTATTAATCCCTGCGACCATAACGACCTCATCTCCTGGACAAATATGATCCGTGTTTGTATAAAGATCAAGAGTTACAGCAGGGCTTACAAATACAATTACCAGATCAGTATTGCTCTGACACCCGTTTGCATCGATTACATAAACAGCATAAGTTGTTTGCATCGAAGGTCCGACATTTATTGAAGCACCACCTGGAATTCCGTTCCACCAATATGTATAAGTGCCTGTTCCACCTGAAGCACTTGCAGAAATGTTGACTGTTTGTCCGTTACAAATAAATTTATCAGGAGAGGCAGTGACAAGAATGGATGATGGTTCATTAATTGAAACAAAAGATTCGCTTGTACAACCACTTGCGTCAGTTACGATTACGCTGTAATCATCTGCTGGAACATCTGTAAGATCTTCTCCAGTATAGGAATTTGACCATAAATATGTCAAAGGAGGTGTTCCTCCTGTTGCAGTAAGATCTGCTGCACCATCAAGTTGTCCATGACAAATTATATTTGTTCCGACAATTAAAGAAGTCAGTTGTGTAGGATTTGTAGCTGATTGCGTAGTGATAGCCGAAGTACAACCATTCTCAGATACGCTGAGACTAACACTATATGTTCCTGCAACAAGCCAGTTAACATATTGTGGCCCAATACCGTTTCCGGGAGATGCATTTCCTCCACCGAAATTCCATATATAGTTAGCAGCACCAGTGGCATTTCCTGTATATGTAAGTATCGCATCATCTCCATAGCAATCAGGTTGAGTGACAGTAAATGTTGAAGTAGGATTAGGATTAACTGTAACCGGAACATTGGTAATTGTCGAAGTGCAACCACTTTCAGAAACGCTAAGAGTAATACTGTATGATCCGGAATTTGACCATGAAACAGTATTGGGACCTTGTCCACTTCCAGGATTTGCTGTTCCCCCGTTCCAGTTCCAGTTGTATGTTGCACCTGCAGAACCTGTGCCAGTATAAGTTACAGTAGCTGTATCTCCAATACATAATGATGCCGGAGCAACAGAAAATGCGGAAGTAGGAGTATAATTGAATGTAACAGTAACATCATCACTATCAATGCAACCGTTATTGTTTTCAGTCCATGTAAAAGTATAAGTTCCCCAGGTATTAACAGTTACATTAGAATTTGCAGAATTAACATTTGTAAACGATGCAGTTCCTGGCCCTGAATAAGACCAAGTACCTGTTCCAGAACTTGCTACTGCATTAAATGTATATGTGTCGCTGCAGAAAGTTCCTCCGGTTCCTGCATTGGCAACAGGAGAAGTGTTAACCGTAACAGTTACATCATCGCTGGCAGGACATCCTGAGCCATCATCAACGGTTACTGTATAAGTAGTTGTAACCATTGGAGAAACAGTAATTGAGGCTGTTGTTTCTGTTGTACTCCATATATATGTTCCTCCTCCCGTGGCTGTGAGAGTTGCGCTTGTACCTGAGCAAATTGTCTGATCTGCACCTGCATTTGCAGGAGTTGTATTGTAAAAGATAATTTGAACTCCATCGCCAATAACACAGGATGTACCATTATCTTCTGTCCATGTAAATATATAAGTTCCATAAGTACTTACAGTAACGGATGAAGTCGCTGAATTGGCATTTGTAAAAGTTGCAGTTCCGGGTCCTGTATAAGTCCATGTACCTACACCAATACTGGCAATCCCTTGAAGAGTATAAGTAAGTCCGCAAAGATTATCATCTGGACCTGCATTTGGGGTAGGCATGTTGCAGCAGTTAGGAGATCCTGCAGCCCATACCGTAACTGTTTCGGTGGATAGTGTTGAAGTACATCCGTTTTCAGTGACAGTTAAAGTAATATTAAAAGTACCATCGTTTGGCCATGAAATCTGATAAGGTCCGGGCCCTGTTCCTGAAACAATTGTCCCTCCTCCAAAGTTCCAGCTGTAAGTTGCTCCAGCTCCAGCACTTCCGGTATAACTCACGGTTGAATTGGATGTTACGCAAACATCATTCGCAGTAAAAGTAGATGTTGGAGCAGGGTTAACAATAGTTGTGTTTGTAACTGTATGAGTACATAATATAACAGTTCCTCCGGCATTCCATGTATTGTATGTGTATGTGATACTAATGTTTGTACCTACAGGAACGCTTGAAGGATTAAAAGAACTGCCTGTTACACCGGTTCCGGAAAAAGTGCCTCCCGAAGGATTCCCGACAAGATTGTAAGCCGGAGAATTACTACAGAATGAAGCCGGTAATGCAAAAGTTAAAGTAGGAGGACCATGCACAACTACAGTTATTTGGTCAGTTGCTGAACTTGATCCATCAGTAATAGTTACAGTGTATGTTGTTGTCTGAGTAGGGCATTGCTGAGGGGGGTCAAAATTATTGAAAATTATTGTTCCACCAACACTTTCCGACCATGTAACTGTCTGGGAAGGAGGCGGACAGAAAATATAAACATTATCAACTCCCCAGTGATCATAAGTATAATCAGTTACTTGTTCCTGATGCCATTGAAACATAGTGTTTGGACCGGCTCCACCAGCAGGAACATTGAAGCAATAATTTGCCCATGAATTAAAAGGTGTTCCCGAACCACCACCAATAGAACTAGTACCCACCCATGAATTGGTAGGATATTGATTCCCATTAGGACAGAAATACGTAATATCAATCCATGTAGCGCCACCATTAGTCGAGTACTGCAATGAGACACCCTCATCCATTTCATCAGGCCCTTCACAAGGAGATGAGTTACCTTGAGTTGACATCATAAAGTCAAAACATATCTGGCACTGAGCAGTAACAGCATATGCTACTGTAGTAAGATTTCTAGGGAATGTGCTAGCAGGACCAATCCATGCGTAAGGAGTACCATCTGCCCCAAATGAACCGCATGGATTATTAAACATTGGGCTTGCATTTGAAGACCAGCCAGTACCAACAGTTTGAGTATTAAAATCGTTATACATCAAATAATTCGGACAACCACCTGTCGAATTAAGGTCGATGCAATCACCAACACAAATTTCAAGAGGACTTCCGGTTGCGGTTATATCACATTGTGAAAATAAATTAAAACTGCCTGTAAGAAGTAAAAATGATATTATGAATAAATTTTTCATAGTTGAAATTTTATCTGGGGGTTACTTTTATTTCGGTGATTTCAAATTTTGTTAATTCTCTAGCTTTGAATTTCAAAAATTTAGAGAAAATTTTTAATCCTCTGTCTTTTGTATCACAGTCAGCAAATAATGTCTCTTCCGGTTTTAAAATTACCGAGTGAATATATTCCTTACTGTTACTATCGCAATTCAGACATTTATCGTCATACCACATTTCCCTTTTCCATTGAAATTCCATTTCAACATCAGTTGTGTTTATAAATTGTAAAAGAACGTATTCATAGTGTTTATCATAAATCAAATCGATGCATTCGGTATATTTATATAAAATCTGTATTCCGCTAATTTCTTTATAAAATTGCCATTCAGGGTTACGATCCTGAGATAATAGCTTATTAAATAATAAATTAACAATAATAATAATTG
>JBDRPR010000182.1:0-7528 GCA_043826845.1 Bacteroidota bacterium | reverse complement strand
AATCATGAAAGCTCAAATGCTCATCAGCCAATAAATCGAATCTATCTTTTTATACTTACGACTCCGTTAAATGCTTCTTCCCCGTTTTTTAAATCAATAATATAAACATAACTACCCATAGGAATCTGACTTCCATTGTATGTCCCATCCCATGGTTCATCATATCCTGTTGATTTAAAAATAACATCTCCCCACCGGTTGTATATTTCAATATAAATTTCAGGATAAAATTGTACCCCTTTAATTTCCCAGGTATCATTATATGAGTCCCCATTAGGAGTAAAAAGATTTGGAATGAGCAAACAACCTTCTCCTGAAGACTCAAGAATTATTGAATAAACCGAAACACAACTATTCGCGTCAGAAACTGTTAGGGAATAATTCCCATTTGCTAAGTCATTTATTAAAGAATCAGCTGTTTGCAAACCTGTGTTCCATGAATAGAAATATGGAATTGAACCTCCGTTCACAGAAACAACTACTGAACCGTCAGAATTTCCATCACATGTTGGTTTTGAAACAGAAATTGTTGCAACTAATGCATCCGGTTGTGTAATTATCACAGTATCTGTTTTTATACATGCATTTGCATCAGTAATGGTTATGTAATAGACTCCTGCCGATAAGCCATTTATATCAGTTGAATTAACTTCATCATTCCAGTTACAAAAATATGGTGAAGTACCACCTGTAATATTGATTAATACAGTCCCGTCATTTATTCCATAACAACTTATATTTTGAATATTAATAGTTGTGATCAATGGTTGTGCAGGTTGTGATATAATTGCAAAATCGCTTAATTCACATCCGCTTGCGTCAAAAACTGTGACAAAATAGCTTCCTGCAATTATATTCTGAATTGAATCGGATGTTGAGCCATTTGACCATAAATAAGTAAATGGAGCTGATCCTCCGGTTACAGATGCTGAAATTGCTCCTGTTGAATCACCATGACATAAAATGTTGCTCAGAATAGAAATACTTAAATTTCCTGCACCAATATCTGCAAGATAAATTGCCGAATCATTTGTACATCCGTTTCCATCTGTAATAGTAAAATAATATGTTCCAGAAGTCAAATCAATTAACAATGAGTCGGTGGCTCCTGAATTCCAATAATATGTATATGGAGCAGCATTGCCATCCGGAACAATACACAATGAGCCGTTTGCCTGACTGCAATCAGAACTGTCAATTAAAACTTCAAATAAAGGAGTGGTATTAATTTTTAACACAAAACTGTTAGAATCAGCATCACAAGGGCCTGTTGGATTATTTGAAATAATAGAAAGCAATGTGCTGCCATTAATAATGTCATTTAATCCGGGAGTATAAACAGGATTAAGAATTGCAGTATTACTGAAAGAGCCATCGCCAGAAGTTGTCCAGCTAATTGAATTCGCACTTCCGCTCATGGATGCATTACTGATCGCAAATGATTGTCCTTCACAGATTGAGGTATCCTGTCCTGCATATACATATGCAGCTTGATTAATTGTAAGTGTCAATTGATCTGTTGCAGCAGTACATGGTCCTGAACCATCAGGATCATCGGTTGTAATAGTAAGATTAACAGATTGATTTGAGATATCATTACTGCCCGGTGTATAAACCGGACTAATAACCGAAGAATTATTGAAATTTCCATCTCCTGAGCTTGACCATGATATTCCCGAAACCCCTGTTACTGTTGCATCAGGTATTTGATATGACTCATTTTCACATATTATAACATCCGTACCGGCAAATACAGTAGCAGATGGATTTATTGTAAGCATTAAATTATCAGTTGCTGCATTACAGGGTCCGGATGGATCATTTGATGTAATTGTAAGGATTACACTACCGTTCAATAAATCGTTTGATCCGGGTGTATATGTTGGCGTTGTAGTTGAACCATATAAAAATGTGCCATCGCCTGATGTTGACCAGTTTATGTTTGATGTGCTACCACCCACACTTCCTGCAGGAATAAAAGTATTTCCATCACAAATTGTGGCATCAGCACCTGCAGAAACAACAGGTGCCTGATCAATAGTCACAGAGTTGTTATAAGTTGCTGCTGTGCAACCACCTGATGCTGAAATAGTATTTGTGATGGTATATGTTCCGGGGCTACTACTTGTCAGGTTTATTTCACCGGTAGATGTGTTCACAAAAACAAGACCAGCAGGAACAGAAGTATAAGTTCCGTTGCTCCCTGTTGTATGAGTTGGAAGCGGGTTTGATGATCCCTGACAATATGGTCCTGAATAGCTGAATTCAGCATCAAAACCAGTTGTGATTGTCAGCGATACACTGCTACTGTTTGGACAGGTTCCGTTAGTAGTATAAGTAACAGTATATGTTTGAGCCGTACTTGCACTTAAATCTATTAAACCAGTACCGGAATTAATAATCAGTCCGGCAGGAGAAAAAGTAAATGTTCCTCCTGGTGTAGTAATTGAAGGACTTGGATCTGATGCTGTCTGACAAAATGTTCCGGATGAATATGAAAACGATGCATTATCCAACGGATTTATTGTTAACAGAACAATGTCTGATGTTGCATTGCATGGACCTGAAGGATCTGAAGAAGTCAGAGTAAGATTGACACTTCCGTTTGAAATATCAGATGAAGAAGGAGTATAAACTGCATTAAGAGAAGAAGAATTATTAAATGTTCCGGAACCTGAAGTGCTCCAAGTCCCAGTTGTTGTTCCTCCTGAAATGCTACCGTTAAGAGTATATGCTTGTCCTGAACATATACCCGCATCGATCCCTGCATTAACCGTTGGCAATGACTGCACAGTAGTTGCTTGAGTATATGTGCTTGTACATGAACCTCCTGCCTCTACTCCAGTGATTGAAAAATCATCAACATTCCAGCCTGAATAAGTTTGTGATCCGTCACTTATTGATCGGAATCTTATATATACTGTTGGCTGTCCGTCTGCCCATTGTGAGATATTTATTATCCGATGCACCCAGTGATCATCCTGAGGATAAAAAGGTTCAGAAGTAAGATTTGTAAAGCTTGATCCATTAGTGCTGATCTGAACATATGATTCATCCCAACTTGTCTCAAAGTTTGCATAACGCCAGAAGCTCAAGACTGTATTTGATAAAGTTGAACAATCAATTGCTGGAGATTTCAGCCATTCATCGGAAGAATTATTATGTCCTCCCAATCCGCTACCATCAGTACTGCTTAAGCCTTGTCCCCAGACTTTATTGTCCAGATTTGAAGAATGGTCTGTAAGTGGATCCGAGTTAGAGTAAATATTTAAATTTGATCCATCTCCGCCTAAAGGTGTTCCATGTGCCCATGATGAAGTTCCTGAATTTGCTCCATGAATCCATCCCGGATCCGGCCATGGGTCAAAATCATCAAAAAAAGCAGTGACAACAGAATAGTTGTAGGAGTATGTAACATAATAGTTTCCAGGTGATAAAGAAGAAGGATTAAATGTATTACCTGCAATTCCGCTTCCAGAAAAAACACCCGAAGGATAATTACCTGTAAGAACAACAGAAGAACTGTTCTCGCAATAATAGCTATCAAGTCCTGTAAATGAAGCAGCTGCGGCATCAACAAAAACAACAACATCTGCTGTCCCGGGACAATTCGGATTGCTTCCTGAAACACTTGCTGTATATGTCGTTGTCTGAGCAGGAGAAACTGAAATTGTGAGATTGTTTTCCTGTCCTATAAGACTTGGGTCAATAGGAGTAGCAGACCAAATAACATTTGGGCCTCCGGAAGCAGTTAATGAGACAGATTCTCCTTCGCAAATAGTTTGATCACTTCCTGCGTCAGCAACAATCAATCCAGAACTGGCAGCAAATTTATATTGACAATTGTCCTGTGCAAAACCATCTATCATAAGCAGATAAGTGTTTCCAATGGTAAGTCCTGATGCAATTATTTGTCCATTCACTTCTTTAGCGGGACTCCAGCAATTTGATTTTGGTGTAAAACCACCATAACTGCAATCTGTTTCATAAACCTGTAGCTGAATCCCCATAATAGGATTTCCAGCGTATAAAGGGCTTCCCTGGCAATTATATACCCAGACGTCAAGAACAGCAGTAGTTGCATTTGCGACAAATGACAACCATGAATTATTATTTATCCCTCCGCAGAATATTCCAAGATTATACGCATCAATTTCAGCATGATCAGTAGGGTAGGCAGTACTTGTATTTCCGCAATAACCGTTAAAATCACAAATAGGAGCAGGCAAATCACAATATTCCCCTGCCGGAGTTGTGCCTGTGCATGAAGGAGCCAAGCAATTTGACGGACAATCAATTTTAAGATTAAAACCTCCTCTGACGGTCAATCCATCTGCAAAAAATCTGATTGTAATATATCCTGACTGAGCATAATATGCATTACCGGTTTCATTGCGGTGCGTCCCACTTACAAATGGATACCCTGTTACTCTGGAATTAATCTGAGGAGACGAACTGTTGGGTCCATCGTAGAAATACAAAAAGTCAAAATTTTCTTCAATATCATATTCTTCAATAACAGCACGAATGCACCCATTCCCTGTTGTATGAAAAGTAACTTCATAATTCTGACTGTTTGAATAATTTCCACTCGATCCTCCATCATCAAATAAAGTCGCATTACAAGAATTATATGTTTGTCCGTTTGTGGATGAATTAAGATTATAACTTTGCCCATATAATAAATGACATGACAGGTATAATAAAAGCAAAAGAATTAATGTCTTCATTGTTAGTAATTATTTATTTTGTTTCGTATTTCTGATCAATTTGTCTAAATGCCTGATCTAGTTCTTTGAACGATAGTAGAATAATATATTCTTCGGAAGGCAATTCTTTTGTGATCAACAGCGGAACTGAAACTCTTTCATCTTCTTTTCTAAAACCTGAAAAGCTATAAACATCAACATCATCAGGTACAATAATTCCTTCCATATCTTCGGGAATAAGATATGATTGCTGAAAAAGAAAATTCAGTTTTTCAATTTTCGAAGTCGGCATAATATTGATTTCATCAATATTGTAATGATTGTATGCTCTTTTGTCAAGAACAGGCTTGGTTTGTCCAAAAACATTAAATGTTACCATTACGCAAACAATTAATGTAATAAAAATCGATTTTCTTATCATAATTAATTAATTTTTAAAGTATGATGAACCAAAAATCCGCTTTAACGGATCGCTACATTTATCGGCTCACCATAGCTATACACACATTTCTTATTTATTCAGTCTGCAGATTGTTCGAGTTTGTACAATAAGCTTATTACATGTTGATTTTTGGTTAAGAAAAACAAAAATACAAAAAAGGACTTTTATTTCTTAAAGAAAACCGGATTTTTACTGTTTAATTTTTTAAGATACGTCAAAATTGAGATAATACGATACTAGACTATCATATCAAAGGTCACTTGATTGAATACTTTATTTGTATTCACTTTCAGAATTTACAGCGTTTTTGTGTCGTTTGCGATGATTTTCATCAAGAATTATTTTTCTCATGCGTAGCGATTTTGGTGTTACTTCAATATATTCATCATCCTTAATATATTCCATATATTCTTCTAAAGAGAATTTAATTGCGGGAGTAATAAATATCTTCTCATCTGTGCCACTTGCTCTGATATTTGTAAGTTTCTTTGTCTTGGTAATATTTATAACTATATCGGCATCTCTTGTGTTTTCTCCAATAATTTGGCCGGTATAGGTTTCATCGCCGGGGTTTACGAAAAATTTCCCTCTGTCCTGTAGTTTATTAATTGAATATGCGATCGTTTGACCTGTTTCCATGGATATAAGAGAACCATTGTTCCTTCCATTAATTTCACCTTTCCATGGCTCAAAACCTTTAAAACGATGTGCAATTACAGCTTCACCTTCAGTCACGGTTAATATGCTGTTTGTTAGTCCGATTAATCCTCTGGCAGGTATGTCAAATTTTAATACATTCCTGTCATTTCTTGTTTCAAATTTTAAAAGTTCTCCTTTTCTTCGGGCTACATTTTCAATTACTTTTCCGGCAAAATTCTCCTGAACATGGATAGTCAGTGATTCTATAGGTTCATTTTTTACGCCATTAATAATTTTGATTACTACTTTAGGTTGTCCCAACTGAAATTCATAACCCTCACGCCTCATGGTTTCTACCAATATTGATAGATGGAGAATTCCACGACCAAAAACTAAAAACTTGTCAGGAGTATCAGTTTCTTCTACTTTTAAAGCCAGATTTTTTTCAGTTTCTTTAAAAAGTCTGTCTCTTAGGTGGCGTGAAGTAACGAAATGACCTTCTTTGCCGGCAAAAGGTGAATTATTGATTGTAAACACCATGCTGATTGTCGGTTCGTCAACTTTAATTCTTGTCAAAGCTTCAGGGTTATCATAATCTGCAATAGTATCACCGATATCAAAATTCTCCGGACCTATTAATGCACATATTTCGCCTGCATGAACTTCATATTTTACTCTTTCCTTTCCTAATCCTTCAAACAGATACAATTCTTTTATTGTTGATCTGACAATTTCTCCTTTGCTTTTTACAAGAGAAATATGCATGCCTGCTTTCAGACTTCCTCTAGTTATTCTTCCAACAGCAATCCGACCAACATAAGAGGAGTAATCAAGCGATGTAATCTGCATTTGTAATGTACCTTTTTCGAAAATAGGTGCTTTTATATAGTCAATTATAGTGTCAAGCAAATAACTGACATCATTTGTAGGTTTTTTCCAGTCATCACTCATCCAGCCTTGTTTTGAAGAACCAAAAATTGTCGGGAAACTCAATTGTTCTTCACTTGCATCAAGACTTAGCATCAGATCGAAAACCTGCTCTTGAGCCACATCAGGTGAACAATTTGGCTTATCTACTTTGTTTATAACCACAATTGGCTTTAGACCAGCTTCAAGTGCTTTTTGTAAAACAAATCTTGTCTGAGGCATTGGTCCTTCAAAAGCATCTACTAAAAGCAAAACGCCATCAGCCATGTTAATTACTCGTTCTACTTCTCCACCAAAATCTGTATGACCAGGAGTATCTATGATGTTTATTTTAACTCCCTTATATCTAACGGAAACATTTTTTGCAAGAATTGTAATACCCCTTTCTCTTTCCAAATCGTTTGAATCCAGAATTAATTCTCCCATATTTTGATTATCCCTAAAAAGCCTGACCTGATGCAAAATCCGGTCAACCAAAGTGGTTTTACCATGATCCACATGCGCAATTATTGCAATATTTCTGATATCTGACATTGTTGATTAAATAAAAAGTTTGCAAAGGTAAGCTTAATTATCGTTGAAATATAAAAATTTCCATATTATATCCTGAGTAAAATCATATATATACTTCAATCGGGGATAACTTGCCTTTTAAAGTTTGCAGCGGCAGTTAGCAGTGGCAGTTCTGCTTACTGTAACTGCCTACTGCTGCTTATAAAAAAAACGCAAATTATGACCATTCAAATTAAAGATTGCTTTTGGATTTCGAGAGTTTCGCAATTTCAAAGATTTTATACCTTTGATTTTTTAA
>JBDRPR010000181.1:0-3972 GCA_043826845.1 Bacteroidota bacterium | reverse complement strand
CAAAAAGATATAATCTTGCAGTAGAAAACATTGTTCAACTCTTAAATGATACAAAAACTATATTCCCTGGAACCTCATTAAAGTTAGTTTTTACAATATCTTCCGCGATTTAAAACTGCGAGAAGTCAGGAGTTCTGAAGTTTAAAGTTTAAAGTAAATAAATAATGTTCTTCTGCTTGGTTCCAGGGATTTGAAATTTGTGATTTAACTCTTATTTAATTACAAAATTGTACTGGTTAAAAAAGCGATAGAGATCAGATAGTTTTTAGAAAGACTAAAAGAAACTGACAAATAGTAAAGAGACGGTGATACTGAGCTTGTTAAAGTAAACCTATCTTTGTTTTTTTTTATAAAATATCACTAAAAATTATCTGTCCAGCTTCGCTGACGATTCAGTTTAAGACTTTGTAAAACAGATGATTTCACATTGATCTGAAAATTATAACTTCTGAAAGTTCCCATCGGGATCCAGTGAAAACTTGCTTCCCAGCAATGCAGGTCACGGTGAATGTTTATTGATGTGTTACTGGTTAATGCTTTATTCTCAAAATCCCATCCTGATGAATAACTAATTTTCCATTTTTCTGTTAAATTAAAATCCCCGCTGAAATTTACTGTCTGCATAGTTTTATATTCAAATCTTTTTGTATCATTATGATAGAGGTACTGGTTGTACGTATAGTTATAGTCAACACGGATAGTCCAGGGGATATCAAAATCAACATAATCCTCCCAATAATTTCCGGGAAGGCCTGCTTCACGGGCAGCTTCAATTTTTGCATCAGTTTGTTCCTTTTCCTTTGTGCTGTTATTTGAATTCAAATAAAACCCAATTGACATACTGGCATTTTTCAATCTTCCCATTTGCCCTCCTAATCTGTTTTCTGAACTTTCAATATCATATAAAAACTGATCAACCTGTCTGCCTAATGTATCCCAATAATACGGATCAAAATTCGCAGAAAAATTCAAATCAAACATTTTGATCCTTGTACGTGCCTGAATATTGAACATGCTCCATTTCAATGAATCGGCAGCCATATTATAAGAACTGCCAAATGAAAGGTTATCAAGAATTTTTATTGGTTGTATTTTTTTATCAGTTGTATCCTTTTTGGTCTTCACTTTCATTTCAAGGTTATTTCCGAGACGAAAATTAATGGAACCATATTTCCCTGAAGGTGGAGAACCATATATTCCTGACCAGCTATTATTGCCACCTTCAAATATTGAATATGTTTCAAGTGTGTCATTTGTAAGCGGATCAATCACCTGTTTATAATAACCAAACTGACCCTTGCCATAATCAGGACGATAACTATAACTTATTGAAGGCGTAACTACATGTCTTAAAGCCTGAAAATAGCTATCGGAATTTTTATTTATAAAAAATCCATAAAATTTGGTTGTCAAAGGGATTGTTATCAGATAATCACCTCCTCTGGAAAAACCCTGAATAGTATCAACCCTGTACTGATATCTGTTTAAACTGTCATATCCGAGAAAATTTTTTCTTATAGACATTAAATACCATCTTTCAGTGTAGGCAAATGATGGATTTAGATTTAATACTTTCAATAATTTAACAGAAGTACTCACCGGAACTTTATGCATAATTCCGTTTTTAAATCTGGATAATGCTTCTTCTCTGAAAAGAGTATCTTCATGTATTTTAATTGTATTTCTAAAACTGGTTGCTGAAGAAAAATTAATCTGTTCATACCATCTTGATTTACCAACACGCTGCTTTTTTTTAAAAGGATTAATTCTTGACACATTAAAATTTAAGTCAGGTAAACTTAGTGAAACCGTGCTGTCCTGATTATTCTGAGTGTGTCTGAAATTTGCAGAAAGGCTGAACGGAGAATTTGCAAATGATTTACTATATGATATACTGGAACTCACCTCGTTCTGCAATCTCCTGTTTATATTATTTGAATTATAAAAATTATATGAACTTGATCCTAAATCGACGTTTGCACTGAATCTTGAATTTGGTCTTGCTTTTTGATCCTGATTATGAGTCCATTTTAGCCAATAAGTATTCTGCGGCTTTTCATCTTCAATAATTTTCAAACTTGAATATTTTGCGCTGAAAGATCCGTTGAACTTATATTTAATATTATATCTTGAATCAGTCTGAAATCCCCATGTTCCTTTTGAATATATATCACCCCTGAGTTGTAAATCCACATAATCGTTTATATAATAATAATATCCGCCATTTCTAAGAAAAAATCCCCGATTCTGTTCCTGCCCGTATTCGGGAATAATAATTCCAGATTTATGGCTTTTCTGATCAGGAAAAAACCCAAAAGGAATTCCTAAAGGGAGAGGAACATCTTCGATAACCAGATATGCCGGACCAGAAACAATTTTGTCATCAGGAATGACAACTGCTTTAGTCAAAGCAATATAAAAATGAGGATGTTCCAGATCACAGGTAGTATACTTGCCTCCTTTTAAATGAATATCCTTGTTCGGATGCATTTTTGTTCTGTCGCTGTGCAAAAATCCACCGCTCTGTTCAGTGATTACATTTTTAATAAGTCCTTTTTTTGTTTCAAAATTATATCTTAATTCTTTTGCATCAAACTCATCACCACCATCTTTAAAATGCGGACTGCCTGCAATTTTATTTGTAGAGTCAGGAACACCGATTGCGAATACAAGATTACTATCAAGATTCAACTCAATATAATCAGCATTTAATTCAATACTACCATAAATAATCTGTGCCTGACCGTACAGGTAAACTTTTTGACCTGAAACATCAAAAAGAATAGAATCATTAGCCTTATAATTTATCGGCTCATCTACTGCATTTTCAGAAATATCAAGAATTCCAATACTTATACTATCGGTTCCCGAAGAATCAATTTCAATAATTGTCGAGTCTGAAATTGTTGATAAATCAATTGGTATATTAATTGAAGTGTCAGGCAGAACTGTTGTTGTATCTTGAAAAATAAGAGGATTCTGAGAATATGCAACCGTTGTAAACAAGATAGCTACTATGAAGATAAAAACCTTCATAACAAATGAAAAAAGTAACTTAATTGTGCTAATTTTGTACAAATGTATTTAATAATTTTTTGTTTTCAAAACTAAATAAAAATCGAATATCAAAACATGAACCGGAAGCTTAAAATCAATAACATTGCTAACAAACGTTTATATATACTGGTTCTTTTACAGATATTGTTAATATTTGTTAATGCAAACCTCAATGCAGACGGAACTGAAAAATATAAAATTAAAACAGTTGTCATAGATGCAGGACACGGAGGTAAAGATCCCGGAGCAGTATGTAGTGCAGGATATGAAAAAGACCTTGTTCTGGATATTGCTTTAAAAGTTGGTAAATATATTGAAGAAAATATTGAAGGAGTAAAGGTTATTTACACAAGAGATGATGACACTTTTGTTGAGTTGTATAAAAGAGCAAAAATTGCCAATGAAGCAAAAGCAGATGTTTTTATATCTATTCACGCGAATGCCAATGAAAGTTCCAAACCATTAGGTGCAGAAACATACGTAATGGGGCTATCAAAATCGCAGGGAAATCTTGAAGTTGCAAAGAAAGAAAATTCCGTTATTCTTCAGGAAGATAACTATATAGAGCAATATGAAGGTTTTGACCCAAATTCAGCTGAATCGCAAATAATTTTTACTTTATACCAGAATGCATACAGAAACCAAAGCCTTGATATTGCTTCCAAAGTTCAGCATCAATTCAACGAAAATGTTAAACGAGTTGACAGAGGTGTAAAACAGGAAGGTTTTCTTGTTTTATGGAAAACGACAATGCCCAGTATATTAATCGAAATCGGATTTATTTCCAATCCCGATGAAGCAAAATTTTTATTTTCTGATGAAGGCAAAGATTACATGTCATCAGCTATATACAGAGCCTTTAAAGAATATAAAAAAGAATATGATAAAAAAATTGAGGAAGAATATAAAGATGAA
>JBDRPR010000180.1:0-6041 GCA_043826845.1 Bacteroidota bacterium | reverse complement strand
AGCAAAAGCAAAAGAGTTAAGAGTTTATGTTGAACCATTGCTTACAAAAACAAAAAATTTGACATCTGTAACTGATAAAACACATGCTCAAAGAGTTGTTTTTAGCTATCTTCAAGATAAGCATGCAGTAAAAGAATTGTTTACTGAAATTGCCCCTAAAATTGAGACAAGACCGGGAGGATATACCAGAATTTTAAAACTTGGAAACAGACTGGGTGATAATGCAGATATGTGCATAATAGAACTTGTTGACTATAATGAAAATATGCTGGGAACAAAAGATGCTAAGAAAGATAAAACAAGAAGAGGAAGAAAACCTGCAAAGAAAAAAACTGAAACAGTTGAAGTTGCTTCAAAAAGTGTAAAGAGTAAGAAAATTGAAGATAAATCAACAATTGAAAATGTTGAAGAAATGTCTGTTGAAAATATCGAAGAAACATCTGTTGAAGAAATAGTAGCAGAAAGTAAAGATGAAGTAATTGAAAACAATATAATTGAGGATAAAACAACAGATGAAAAAATTGATTCTGAAAATAAAGATGAAGTTATAGATGCGGATAATGAATTAAATGAGGATAATACATCAGAGACATCTGACTCTGAAAAGAAATAAACTGAATTCAATGAAAAAAAAGGGATAAATTAAATTATCACTTTTTTTTTAATCAAATTTTTAAAATAGTTTTGTATGTAAATTCTTATATTTTCAATTTAAATGAATTACTCAAGCCTTAATGATTTTGTAATATTTTTAGAATCTCTCAATGAGATTGTTAGGATTAAGGAAAGAGTAAATCCTGATCTTGAAATCACTGAAATCACTGATAGAATATCAAAATCACAAAAAAATAATAAAGCACTTTTATTTGAGAACAATGGAACCAAATTTCCTCTGTTAATTAATATGATGGGTTCAGAAACACGGATGTCTGCAGCAATTTATAAGAAAAACTTTACTGACATTGCATCAGAGATTCAGGAATTGTTTAAAAAGTTTTCAAAACCACACAAAAATATCTGGCAAAAAATAAAATTGATTCCTGAATTAAATGCTATGTCAAAATGGCTTCCCAGGATTGTAAAAGAAAAAAATCCAAGATGCAGGCAAAATATACATACAGACCCTGATATTAATATTTTTCCGGTTTTGAAATGCTGGCCTGAAGATGCAGGTAAATTTATTACCCTGCCAGTCGTAATTACTAAAGATCCAATTTCATGTATCAGAAATGTTGGCATGTACAGAATGCAGATTTTTAATAAAAATACAACAGGCATGCACTGGCATAAACATAAAGTCGGAGCCAGACATTATAATTATTATAAAGACAGAAAATTAAAAATGCCGGTTACTGTCATTCTGGGAGGAGATCCTGTATATACTTATGCCGCAACTGCACCTTTACCTGATAATTTTGATGAATTTCTTTTTGCAGGATTTTTAAGAAAAAAAAGTGTAAAACTAGTTAAGTGTCTTACTAATGATCTTGAGGTTCCTTCAGATGCAGATATTGTCATTGAAGGATATATAGATACTTCTGAAGAATTGTCTTATGAAGGACCTTTCGGTGATCATACAGGGTTTTATTCTCTTGCTGATTATTATCCGAAATTTCATATTACCTGTATTACTCATGCAAATGACGCAATATTTCCTGCTACAATTGTCGGAGTTCCACCTCAGGAGGATGCATTTATAGGAAAAGCAACTGAAAGAATTTTTCTAACTCCAATAAAAATGTCTGTGCTTCCTGAGATTGAAGATTTATATCTGCCTTTTGAAGGTGTTGCTCATAATATTGTTATTGTTAAAATTAAAAAACAATTTGATGGACAGGCATATAAAGTTATGAACGCGTTAATGGGAGCAGGACAGATGATGTTTACAAAAGTTTTAACTGTTTTTAATGAAAGCGTCGATATTCATGATGACTATAATATTTTAAAAGCAATTTCCCTGAATGTAAATGTGAAAAATGATATTTATATTAGTAAAGGTGTCACAGATATTCTGGATCATAGTTCTGAAGTTGCCGGACTAGGAGGAAAGGTGATGTTTGATGCAACAAACACTGATTGTATTGACTTCGTCAAACCGTTGATTAAAAGAGATGAAATAATTGATAAATATAAGGAAATAAGACAAATTAACGCAAAACTAATTAATTTAAACATCTCGTTATTAATAATATCAGTTCTAAAAACTGAACAACGACAAATATTGTCTCTGGCAAAAAGTCTGGTTAATGATGGTTTTATTAAATATTTGAAATTTTTAATTTTTGTAGATGAAGAAGTTGATGTTAATGAATTACAAATAACAACCTGGTATGTAGGGAATAATATTGACCCAATTAGGGATTTCTATTTCCTTTCAGGTGAAAATTTCGATATGCTGATAATTGATGGTACTGCAAAAAATTCCAAAATGGATAACTTTAATCGCGATTGGCCAAATATCGTTATAATGGACGATAATACAATTGATAGAATTGATCAGATTTGGGATAAATTAAATATAGGTGAATTTATTAAATCGCCTTCGGTTAAATTAAAAAATCTGGTTAATAACAAGGGAGCTATAGCAAATAGCAAAAAAAATACAACAAACTATTAATAAATTTTAGGTAATATAGGGTATATGTCGTAAATTAGCAAGTCGTAAAGATTGATATATGTATAAAAAATTAGCAATACTAATTGTTGCAATATTCATATTTATAAGTCATTATACATATTCGCAAACTGCTGATATCAGTTTTGAACATATTACTATGGATGACGGTCTGAGTCAAAGTTCGGTAAACTGTATTATGCAGGATTCATCTGGTTATATATGGATGGGTACTCAGGGAGGACTTAATAAATACAATGGAAGTTCATCGCATCCATTTGATATATATCTGCATAACATTTATGATACAAATTCATTATCAAGTAGCTGGATATATGCTATAGATGAAGACGCTTTTGGAAATGTATGGGTTGGTACTGTTGACGGTTTAAATAAAATCGAAAGAAAATCAGGAAAATGCATCAGATATCTTCATGATCCGGATGACCAAAACACAATTAGAGGAGATAGAGTATTTTCGGTATTGGTTGATAGCAAGGGAAATATATGGGCTGTTACAACAGGGGAGCTAAATAAACTGGATCCCTCTACTGGAAAATTTTCTCACTATGAGCCTTATTATGATTATATGAGTGATCATGATAACATTTATAATTTACCCATGATTGAAGATTCAAAAGGAAATATATGGGTTGGTACTAAAGATGGATTAAACCTGTTCGACAGCGACTATGAGCAGTTTAACAGAATTAGCACTAAAAATTCAGGCTTAAGCAATAATTATGTCCATGCAATATTTGAGGATAAAGAAGGGAATTTGTGGATAGGTACAAGTAACGGATTAAATAAATATAATTCCAAAACAAGACAGGTAAAAACATATTTTAGGGACAAATTAAACCCGAATAGTCTTTCAGATAATGATATACGATCAATCGTTCAGGATCAAAACGGCTTTTTATGGATTGGTACGTCAAATGGAGGCTTGTGCAGGATGGATATTAATAATGAACTTTTTACGTCATATTTGCCAAATATTGATGACCCTTCTTCAATCAGCCATCGTACGATAATTTCTCTTTGCATCGATAAATCAAATGTACTTTGGGTAGGAACATATGGCGGAGCATTGAATAAAATTGATCTGAAAAGAAAGAAATTCAAACTTTATACTCAATTTAACTCAAAGATAAATGATAATGAAATAGCAGGACTTTTTGTTGATGATGATTCAAAATTATGGGTTGGTCTATGGGGAACAGGTTTAAATATTATCGACAGAAAAACAGGAGAAATTGAATATATTAGCACAAAATCTCCTGCAAACAGAAGATTATTAAACGACTTTGTTCATGTGATATATAAAGATAATCGTGGACTTGTCTGGATTGGAACAAGAGAAGGACTTAATATTTATGATAAAGAAAATAATGAATTTTATACTTTGGATAAATTTTTCGGACCAAATAATTTAAATAATAGAGTACATTCAATTTGTGAAGATAAATATAATAATTTTTGGGTTGGAACAGATCAGGGATTATATTATCTTAATTTTGAAAAAAAGGAAATTATTAGTTATTTGAAAAACTCCGAAGATCCTGAAAGTTTAAGCGATAGTCAGATATATTCTGTCTGTGTTGATGAAGAAGGATTTGTTTGGATTGGTACTGGCAACGGCGGATTAAATAAATTTAATCCTGTAACAGGCGTCTTTAAAAAATATAAAAGTGATGTCAGAAATTCAAATACAATCAGCAATAACAGTGTTTATGATGTATTTATTGGTTCGCAAGGTTATCTCTGGATAGCTACACGAAGTGGACTGAATAAATTCAATAAAAAAGATACTACTTTTACTATTTATACTAAAATCAATGGACTACCAAATGATTTGATTTATAATATTGTCGAAGATGAAAATGACAACCTATGGATGACTACAGGATATGGATTAGCTATGTACGATAGGAAAAACAATGATTTCAGATCTTATGATAAAGCTGACGGAATAGGCAGTTTGGAGTTAAATCTGGGCTCTTTGTATAAAAGTAAAACAGGTGAAATCTTTTTTGGTGGAAATGCCGGATTTAACTCATTTCACCCGGATCAATTGATGGATAATCTGATAAAACCTGATGTTGTATTTCTGAATTACAGGGTTACAAATTCGAGTGGTATGTTTACAATTAGTCTCGAAGGTGTAGATAAAATCGAATTGTCATATAATGACTATGGAATAACTGTTTATTTTGCTACGCTTGAATATACAAATCCCAGAAAAAACCGCTATCAATACAAAGTTGATGAGTTAAATGAAGATTGGTTTGATCTTGGAAATACAAACTTTAGAACATTTTCAAATTTGCCCCCAGGTGAATATACTTTGCGAGTTAAGGGATCAAATAACGATTACGTTTGGAACGAAAAAGATGCAGTCTTAAAAATTGTTGTAAAACCACCTTTCTGGAGGACAATATATGCATATATTTTTTATGTTCTATTCGTCTTCTTTGTAGTTTATTACATATTTAAATTTCGTACAAGAAAATTGCGAAATGCAAATCAGGCACTCAGGATTAAGCAAATGGCTGCATTGGAAATTGCAAAACAAAAAGAAGAACTTTCTATTAAAAATAAAAATATTACAGACAGTATAAATTATGCAAAACGTATTCAGGAAGCAATGATGCCCTCTGAATATCTATTTAAAAAGCTTTTAACACAATCTTTTATACTATACAAACCAAAAGATATTGTCTCCGGAGATTTTTATTGGATTGCAGAAAAAAATAATAAGATATTTATTGCAGCTGTTGATTGTACAGGTCATGGTGTCCCTGGAGCTTTTATGTCGATAATTGGCTTTGATTTGCTTAGAAATATTACAAAAGATCAGGGGATTGAAAATCCGGCACAAATTTTAAATCAGTTAAATAACGGTGTTATTGAAACATTTTCTAAACATTCTGAAAGTCAGGAAGTAAAAGACGGAATGGATGTGTCTCTTTGCGTTATTAATAAAAATCAAAAACAAATTGAATATTCCGGAGCAATGAACCCTCTTTATATTATCAGAAATAATAAGGTGATTGAAATTAAAGGAAATCGTTTTTCGGTTGGGACAATTGGATTTGGACAAATGTCTGAAAAATTTGAAAATCACATTATCCCCTATAATGATGGTGATATGGTTTATATTTTCTCTGATGGTTATCAGGATCAATTTGGCGGACCACTAGGTAAAAAATTTAAATTTCGTAGATTCAGACATTTACTGTTAACAATAAATAATCTGCCAATTCCAAAACAAAAGGCTTTTCTCGATGAAAATATTGAAAGTTGGAGAGGTGAACTTGAACAAGTTGACGATATTTTAATTATAGGTATGAGATTATAGGATAAAAACTACATCAGTAAACAGTGAATTTTTATCTGACTTACTATATATTATTGAGAAATTGAT
>JBDRPR010000179.1:0-15274 GCA_043826845.1 Bacteroidota bacterium | reverse complement strand
AACATTATATTTTTGAGTAAATCCTTTATTATTTTTATTCTTATGCTCAAAACACCGTCTATTTAAATTATTAGTAATCCCTATATAAAGAACAGTATCATTAGTATTAGTGAGAATATATACATAATAGCAGTGGATTTTCATATCCTAAAATTTGTATATTTATTTTTTCAAAGTAAAATAATTTTTTTGAGTACTCAAATATTATTAAGCATTAATACTTTAACGTTAAATACAAAATAGTATATACCAATGACTGTATACCAAAACTTACGAAGTGAGAAATGTTAAGTACTAATTCAATATCCAGTTTCTAAAATCTTCCATTTTTTCAGGATTTTCCTCAAACCATTTTTCAATTTCATTGGTTTGTTTCGACTGACTAATGTAATATGTATAAGCCTCAATATGTCCGGCTTTACTTATTCCTGATAATATTTTTACATAAAAATCCCAATAAAAATCCTTGTTTTCAGCTTTCATTAATTCTGCAAGGATATTGAAAAAGCTTTCACTTGTCTCTTTAAACAGTACAATTTCTGAACGATTTTTTTCATTCTCTGCAATGCGGCTTGCTGATAACATGCTTAGCATCATATCCGCAGCCTGAAATTCTTTTTCCTTTTCAGATGCATTTATATTAACATTAATCTGGGTGTCAGAAGTTTTTTCAACTCCCTGATTTAATTGTTCAGTGATCATTGTCAATACCTTTTCAGATCTGGAAGAATTGGGTTCCAATAGTAAAAAAAAGTATGCAGCTAACAATGATTTGACACGGTTATATTGTATATAATGCAAATTCGTCAATAATAAATGACTGCTGCTGTGAGAATTATTTAATTCGATTGCTTTGATTGCACATTTTTCTGCTTTACTATAATCGTTCAATCCCATGTAACTTAACCCAAGATTAAATTGCAACAGATAGCTTTGGGGATTTCTTTTTAATCCTTTTTTGTATGTTTTTATTGATTTTTTGACATCTCCACTCATGTCATAAGAAGATCCCATAACAACATAAGCATCTTGATGGTTTTTGTCAATTTTAAGCGTTTTGTTACAATATTCTATTGATGTTTTAAAATCATTCATTGCAAATAATGAATAGGCAATTTCATATAAAGCTGTTGATGATTTTGGATTTATTTTTAATGCTTCATTATATTTTTCTATAGCCGCTTTATAATTGCCCTGATCATGTAATGATGTTCCTTCATTGATAATATTTAAAATATCACTGCTTTGACTATTCCCAGTTACGACTGTTAATAAGACAATTATAGGGATTGCTAAATAGATTTTATTCATTACTGTTTTTTATTATGTCAATATAAAATTATTCTGAAAACGAGTTGTAATCAATAGTTATTTTCCTAAGTGCATGTTTTATACTGCAAACGGGATAAATTTGTACACTTTGATTTTAAATTTTTTTTTGCCACTAAGACACAAAGAAACACACAAAGAATTTAGTGAAACTTTGTGCTGGAGCTTGTCCCGAGGGACGAGGGATGCCTTTGTGGCTATCATAGAATGTACGGTTCTACCCCGTTTTATGTTTAAAATACAAATGGTGAGACTACCAATCATCTTCATTCTCTTCGTTGTTTGTTGTAACCGTATCCACATCTTCATCCCAATAAACTTTGATATCTGTTTTCGGATCAACCAGTTCTTCTTCTTTTTTTGCTTTTATTATAGCTGAATCTTTTTTAAATAATCCGAATTCCTCATTCAGTATTTTTTTCAGATTATTTTTTTCTTCTTTGAGACTTTCCTTAATATGAACAATGACATTTTTTGTATCGTAGGTGATGGTGTAATCATCAACAGTCCCAATAACAGACAAATATATGCTTGTGCGTCCCAATCCATCATCCTCAACTTCGCCGAATTCAATATTTTCTTTTTTCGCTTTCTTTGCCTTATTTGCAAGGATATCTGATAACTGAACCTTAATTTTATAATTTATTTCATTGTCAAATGTATGTTCTCCTGTCAATTCAATTTCAAATGCAGATGATTTAATAACCATCTGAGGAATAGTTATTTTACGGTCTTTAATAATAATATCATTCTTCAAAGTTGCAAATTTTATGTTCATTAATTCTTCCAGAGCAATAAATCTTGACAATTTTTGCATAGGTTCAAAATTCAGCAATTCTCCGTTTTCAACAATTATATCACTTTCAACAACAATACTTTTTTCATCAACTTCAAAACTATTGGTCCAATCAGATGAATATGAAACATTAGAACTTACAAAACCCTTTAAGTGTTTTTCCTGTATAAAATCCTGTCCAAAATCCGAAAAAGTCGAGAATAATTTTGTAATATTTATTTTCGTCAAAGTCGTATAGAATTTTGTATTAAACCCTGAATCTTCTTTTTGTTCAATAGTCCCTGTTGCCTTTAAATTTCCGTCCATTGTCTTAAAAGTGAGTGGTGAAGCAGCCAGTGTTTGATTTTTATACATTAATTTGCCATAAACATTTTCCGCAATAAATTTTCCGAATTTAAACAGCTCAACATCTACATCTGCATCAAAAATAATATTCTCCGGGAAATGAAATGTTGTCGAGCTTTCTCCAAATGAACCTGTTAATCCAAATAATTTATCAATATCCATTGATATGCTTTTTATCTGTCCCGAAACTGAAAGTTGTTGATTATCTATCAGTAAATAGCTCAATATATTATTAAAAAATCCTCTTATTGCAAAATCATTACCATTTGCAATCATTCTCATGCTATCAATTTTAATATCATTATTTTTAAAGGAGAAATCCCCATTAATTGAAGAAAACTCATAAATGCTTTTATCCATTTTAAAATCACAATCCGAAATATTAATCTTTCCTTCAGTCTTAGCTCTTCTGAAATCATCAACCGTTAAATTATTTAAATCTTTAATATCTCCATTGAACCGAAAATCTGTTGTTAGTCGTCCTTTTATATATTCAATTGTATCTATTCTGAAAAAATCCTGGAAATCTGTTAAATTAACATCTCCCGTCGCAATCAATTCAACTTTAGGCTTTTTGAAATTTTCCATTCTGTATTTCCCTTCAAAATAACTCTCACCCATATTAATTTTAAAATTTTCGAAAACCAGATATGAAGAAGTACTATTGTTCTTCGAACCATTGCTGTATGTTCCTGTAAGATTTACATTTTTCAGTGTTAATTTAGTGTTGCTTCTTTCTATTGTTCCATTTTCAATACCAAATCTGGTTTCGATATGAGGAGATAGAATGTGACTGACTTCACCTTTTATTATTGTTGTAAAATAGAAAGCACCATCGCTTGAAAAATCGTTGATATCCTTTTTGTAGTCTTCGGGAAGCAGGGATAAAAAAGAATTTATATTCAAATTCGAACCGCTAACATTCAGATCAAGATAGTTGTTTTTATCTGCATTATATTTCCCTTTAATCAGGAAGCTGAGATCTTCAACCTGAAGAGTTCCCTTTTTAATCGAATAAAGATTATTGTTCACATACAGATCAAGATTAAGATTTACATTTCTGGTATTAAAATAATTTACTCTGTCATAGTAAAATTCATCTATTTTAAAAGTGCCATAAGTACTTAGTTCATATGTTTCAGACGCAAAATCCCCTGCCAGAGCCAGTTTATTGGTATATGTGCGCAGACGAAGATCTTTAGCCGCGTTATAAAAACGCAGATAAATTTTATTGAAAATGAGTTTTTTGAGTTTGATTTCAAAGTTTGATTCAACAGATGTTTCATCCTCAAGCCAAAAATGAAAATTATCCTTGCCTTTTTTATCAATAAAAATACTCAGGTACCCATCCTCAACTTCAATGGACTTTAATTTGTAGTTTTTTCTTAAAAGATCGAAAATATTAAATTGAAGAAATAAACTTTTAGCAGTGAATAATGTATCTGTACTTACATTTTTAAAATCCTTTTTATTGAATTCGTCAGTTGATTTGGCAATTACTCCCGTTAATTCAACTGATGCATCGGGGAATTTTTTTATCAGGCTAAATTCAACACTACTAACCTGAATTTCAGTTTTAAGACGCTTGTTCAGTTCTAAAACAACATAGTTTTTCACCTCATCTCCATAAAACCATCCGATAATAAAACAAGAAGCGGTTAATAGTATTATAAGGATACCAACAGAAATCGCAAACCATTTGATAATTTTTATAACCATTTATCTAATAAAAGAGAGATTGCAATATACGAATAACGTTTACCATAACCGATTTGGCGTTATTCTTGTCTTTCAATGGTTTGTCACATTTGTCATATAACTTATTCAAATTATTATTATCTTTTTAGTAAATGTCATATTTGTAAAAATCACTCTTACAAAATACACACCCTTTGTTAGTTTAGAAACGTCTATATAGTTCAAATTTGTCTGATTATTTTTTGAAACACATTCTCCCTTAATATTTATGATTTCGACTTCCTTGATAGCGTTGTTATCAGAAATTATTTGTATTTCATTATTTGCCGGATTTGGAAAAATATTTATTTTCATTGTTTGTTTTACAAATTCAACATTTAAAGGTGTTTCACTAATTTTAGCAATGAAAACATCTGCACTTCCATAACTTGTAACTTCACTGTCATCGAAAAACAAAGTACTGTAAAACCGACCAGTAATATACAAACTACCGTTCCCATTTCCTGCAATTGAACGAGAATAATCTCCATAGGAGTGGTTATTGCCTGCTGTAAGACACCAAATAAGGTTGCCGTCATTATCAATTTTCATTACAAAAATATCATAACTGCCATTACTTTGTACTATCAAACTATCATATACCAATGAATCCATAAACCAGCCGGTTATATAAATATTGCCTTGTTCATCCGATTCCAGGGTGTGGTTCCAGAAGTCATCAATGGGATAGACAGTTGCTCCGATTTTCTTTGCCCATATTGTACTACCATTGGGACTTAACTTAGAAATGAAATAATCTGATTCGCCGATACTTGTTAATGTTATCGCATCAAAATAAGCTGTCCCATAAAAATATCCATGTAAAAACAAATTATTCGCACTATCTGAAATAACAGAAATCCCCCTGTCTTCATCAATACCGCCAAATGATTTGACCCAGTGAAATCCACCGTCATAATCATATTTTGCAACAAACGCATCTGAAGAACCATAACTAATAACTGAAGTATCTGTTTCGCCAAAAGAAGCATTATTCATTACAATCCCAGAAAGAATAATATTTGTGTCATAATCAATAGTAATTGACCTTGGTACATCATACGAGGTGCCGCCAGCTGATTTTATCCATTGATAATTACCATCAAAATCTAAACATGCCAGAAATATATCGCTATTACCCTTACTTATTAATAGTGTAGAATCAAAGTAAACACTGTCTCTGAATTCCCCACCAACAAATAATAAACTGTCTGAACAAGTAATACTAACCCCGGCATCAAGACCAATACCTCCGGCTGATTTTGCCCATTGAAGGACACCTCCGCTATTGTATTTTGCAATAACAATGTCAGCACTTCCATTACTGGTATATGAAAGGCTGTCAAGATAAATTGTTTCTGCAAAACTGCCAGCCACATAAATATTTTCTAAAATGTCACTAGCAACAGAATGAAAATATGAACTGTTCGTACCAACCATCCTCTTTGCCCACTTAAAATTTCCTAATGTATCAATCACAGTGAGAAAAGCACTACCGTATATGTTTATACTATTAAGTAAAATCGTATCAAAGCAAGCTGTATTATTATAATAACCTACAATAATAACATTATTATTAATGTTTTTATTGGTGGTAATAGAGTAACCAATATCATCTCCACCACCCCCTGCGTGTTTTGCCCAGTCCCAATTTACAGTTTGGGAAATACAGTTGATAATAATAAATAAATTAAAAATTATTATCAAAATTATTATTTTTATCTTCATAGGATTACTAAATTAATCGCTTGTATGTCTATTATGGAACTATTGATTTTCTGAGTTGATCTAATTCCGCTTGTTGGTTTTCTTTAAAGAATGACATAGATATTTGCATTTTAAATATTTCCGCAAAGATATGACATTTATTGCAGAGTTCCATTGCGTAGATACGCACTAAATTAATTGATATAATAAGGGGGATGCGATTATTGTAACCGCATCCCCCAATTATAAAATCTACTTAATTATAACCAACTTATCTCTGACAATAACATTATCGTTAACTGTTAGAGTATAATGATAAATACCTGACGAAAATAAACCCTCGTTGTTTAAGTAATGATGATTACTCTTTGGATTAAGTTTGCAACTTAAGATTTGTTTTCCATCAATGTTATAAATTGAAAGAACACTTATGGCATCTTCCGGTATTATATATTCTATCTCCATATTTCCATTGTTGGGGTTTGGATAGACCTTTATAACCTCAGTTGACCAATTAGGTTCGGAGGACTCGTTGCCAGAATTATTAATATTGAAGTTTTTATCATCCATTTCCTTTTTTATAAAATGGGGATAATATTCTTCTTTTGCAAGTTCTAGAGCAACTTGTGCTTTTGCTGAAACAATTTTTTGTGCGTTGGCAACTGTACGGATAATGTCTTCTTCAATTTGCTCAATTTCTTGAATGTTTTTATCTGCCTCCTTCAAATCTGCCAATGTATTCATAAGCGACATATATTGCTCGTCTTCAGCCACATCTATTCCTTCCTCTAATATCTCAGCAACACGTAAGCGACCTTCTGCAATTTGCTCCTCTACAATCAAGTCTTCTGCATGTGCTTTCTTTGACGGATGTAATTTTGTTTGTTCAAGTGTTGCTTTTGCAAATTGTTTTTCATCGTGTTGTAGTTGCTGCCTTATTATTTCATTTTCCAATAATTGGTTTTCACCATTCAGGTAATTGAGTTTTTCTTCCAGATATTCAACTGTTGGGTATTGAGGTTCGTTTTGTTGCGCGGCATTAATAACATTCATGGTTCCTAAGGGCAATGAAAGTACTTGCAATGCATTCAATACTTCGTATGTTAATGGTGAATTAGCTGATAGAACGATCTGTAAATTTCCTGGCGTTAAGGGAACCTGCCTGTTTAATAAAGCCAGCAGCGCTTCGGTTGATAACGGCGATGACTGCAATAAGATGTTCTTCAACTGACCTCCGGAAATGCTTAGGTCGTTTATACTTGCTATTAATGCAGTAGTATTTCCTCCGTCTGTGTTATCTGAAACAACTGGAATTTCATTTTTAATGGTTTCCATTTGTTGCTCATTTTCGCTCATTAATGATTTAATTGCATTAATATAATCTGCATATGGAGTAATGGGAGGTGGAGCCGGTAAGCCCGGAAGATAGGATATGCAAGAAGTTGCTGTTTTTTTAACATTACAAATCTTTAGGTTATATGTTTTCCAAAGCAAACTGCTACAATCGGGAACAGTAGATTCAGAATTATTAGCAGTCATGTAATGTGCATAGTAATCGAACTTAACGGAATTGTTAACAAACATTTCTTTTGTGCCGGTACAAACACCCAACCATTCATTACCCGCCTGATTTTCGTTTCTGTTCGGAGGACCTGTCGGGTTACAATTAACACCTTGTTGTCTAAGTGAGCCATCGTAAACATACACCCCGTAAGTTCCTAAATTACTGAATGTATTGCAGCGAATAGCAAGATTATCGTTTTTATCTTGTGTTTGAATACCAAAATTGGTTCCTGAAAAAGCATTGTCAAAAATAATACCTCCTGTTTTATCGGAATTCTCAACAACAACACCGTAGCTTGCATTCGTTTTAGGACTAGTGCCGGGTTGACCATTAAAACTGTTCTTCTCTATATGAAAACCGCCCGAACTAACCAGGTAAACTCCGTAACCGTCTCTTTTCAAAATCGGATGAATATTACTGAAAGAATTGTATGTAATATCATCAAGATAACCACCCTGAATATATATACCTTCAAGAACATTGTCGAAAATATTTGCTTTGAATACATTGTTGCCTAATTCATTAATGTATTGAGTAACTGCAATGCCCTGTGTCATACCTGTAAAATCACTATTGGTTACTTGTGTTGAAGATATTATTCCTTTTATACCCGTTGTAAGATTTAAGAAAATACAATTATTGAATGTGCTCTTTTGCAGAGCCCCCGGAGAGTTGAAAGCTGTGCCTCTTTCAGAAACGCTAAAATTACCGGAATTTGAAAAAGTAACATTATTAAATGTCAACCCGTTGGCTCCCCAGTTCATAATGAAGAAACGTGTTCCTGCTCCTGTATTTGGAACAGACGCATCGCAAATGAACTCACAATCAATAAAGTGCGTTCTGTTTTTGAATAAATACCCTTTGAATTCCACACCATGATTACAGTTTCTGATTTTACTACTGCTTTCCATCCATAAAATAGATCCAGAGCCAATACGAGTGTCCTTATACCACGGATCACCCAGATAAACACCGGTTCCTGCATTTTCGATGATTGAATTATTTTTTAACCATGCGAATGATTGCGGGTATCCTGTTAAGAGAGGATTGGATGATGGTTGTTCTATGTGATGGTCGCCCACTATTACAATGCCACCCCATAGGTTATTACAAGATGCAAGATTTGATAATTTGGAGTTGTCAACTACAAGTTTTCCACCTTTTTTTACCCATATTTTACCAAAAGTACCAAATTCAATATTAGAATAAGATATATTCAAAATAATATCGGCAGGTACGAAAATGGTATCATTAATTGATAAATTAACTCCATTCCAGTTTGTATTTGAAGTAAGCACAGTTTCTCCCGTATAGTTAAATAATGCAGGGTCGGCATTGATTGTTACAGTTGCAGTATCCATTGCGCCTAATGCATCTGTTACTATTACGGAATATATACCTTCACATAAACCTGTAGCAGTAGAATTAGTCTGATTTCCTGTTTCGGGTCCCCATTGAAAAAAGTAAGGTGGCATACCTCCAAAACCATTAACGGTTGCACTTGCATCGCATGAACCGGCACAGGAAGCAAATGTTGATTCGGTAATTTCACATAAAAAATGTTCCGGCGGTTTTACTGTAACATCAAAATAAAAACCAACTGTTTCAATATTTGATGTTTTATCGATACTTCTGATTCTATACTCGTAACGATAGTTTTCAAGTGGATTTGAAAGTTTATTTAATGTATACGTTACCATTACCGGGTAATCCGCTCCTTTTTCAAGCATAATGCTGTCTAATCTGGCGTTATTACTTGTAAGCACGATTTTCTTTTCCTCCGGAAAAACTCTAAATCCTGTTCCTTGAGCTCCATTTTTTTGCCAATTATCAAAAAGATTTTCGTGTAAATAGATAGAAATTTCACCCCAGTCATTAAATGTACTTCCGGTATGTTCATTAACGGGTTCAAAAACAAGAGAAGTAGAAATTTCCTCATCAGCGCTAGTTAACCAAAAAACTGGACCAGCATATGGTAAAGCAGGAAATTTGGAAAGACTTTCAATCCATGAATTTCGTGTAACAACGTTATTGTTTTCGATAATATGAGGTGTAATAATCCCTGGCGAATCGTAAACCATTGGATCGGCAGGGTGAATTATTCTTGCCAGATAGCAAATCATTGGCAAGCCATTTGAAAAAGTTGAGGTTGATGATGTTAATGTTGCAGGATCAGGTGGCGACCATGCTGCGTAGAAATTTTTTTCCTGACCTAATTGTAACTCCTGATTAATTGGAACAGTGGCCAATAGTCCGCCTTGCGGAACCCCTAATACTTGATTGGCAATATCTGTTGCATCCCAATGAGTAAACCAAATTTCTCCCGATCTTGCTCTTGTCCAATAAAGTTCAATTTCTGCACCACCTGACGCCAGGTAATCAACTGTTCCTCGATTTTGAACTTTGACATACATGTAGTTCTGACCGGCATTATAAAGAACACCTTCTTCAATCATGGAAACGGTAGAAGGGTCCTCATAATTACGTTTATTAATCAGACTAGGACTTAGCCAGATGTTTCCAGTACCGGAAAATGGTTCAAAACCATTGTCATCGTCAGTATCTTTAGCGTACAAGTCAAAACCCACACTACAGTCAACAACAGGTACTGTAAGTTGGAAAGGAATATAATTATGAGAGCTTACTGTAACAATAAAATTACCTATTGTTGTCGGATTAATATTAACGAATTGTGCCGTTGCCTGATTATTTACATCTCCAACAACAGTCAGATATTCAATAATATTATCTTGATAAAGACTAACTAATGCTTCCTGACCTGATGCTAAATTGCTTATCGAAATATTAATGTTATTTGATTGATTAATACAGGCATATGGCATTGAACAAGAAGCTATCAAATTTTCCGGTATTCCTGTCCATAATTCAAGAGTAGGATCTCCAAGCCATAAGTATATTCTTGCATTCTTCTTTGAAGAACAATTATAACTAAAACTGGTTAACATATCAATTGTTGATAAGGTAGTAATATCGGCAATATTTTTTATTGTTGGATCATTAAAAGCATAATGGAAAATTCTTTTGTCAGTAATGTGATTTTCTACTGTATATGATCCGCAAGTAGCTCCATAAAATGCAACAGCCCTTTGAGTGGAGGTTGTAAATGACTCTCCTAAACAATAATAAATGGGTGGCGATAAAGTTTGTGAATATAAGCAATTATTTGTACATGCAATGCTAAAAATAACAGGAGTTTCATTTCCATTAGTTAATAATGTCAATTCATTTTCACTAAACTCATCATTTTGATAACTCCAATCAAATTGAAAACCAGTCACCGATCCATGTCCTCGATAATTAACAACTCCTCTTCCAGCATTGATTGAATTAATAATATTTTGATTAGTCGCGTCATTACCACCTTGTGCAGCGTGAGCGCCATAAGCTATATCAAATTCTATAGTCATTTCTGAATAAGTTGCAGTCCGGATTTCTTCTTTACACTGTTGGTAATTTCCAGGAGCGTATTCCTGATGCGCAATCAGTAAACATTTTTCTAACCAGTTATTCTGGGGAGGATTCGTTTCATAATTGATGGATTTATCAATCATATTTTGTAATTCTGTCGTATTTTTAACTGAAAAACGTCCGACAAGAACTTCAGGTTGAAAATCAGGATAACCATCTGCATCAAGGCCAACAACACAGCCGTACCCATAATCACCAGGTGGATACCAATTATAACCACCGGGAATACCATAACAACTGTGAAGCCACTGTCCCCATATCATTGGAATATCTGTATCTTCACCAACAAGTAATACATATTCTATGTTATTTGTATTGAATTCATTTGAAATATAGTTCCAAATGTCAGTAACAGAATTGCTTCCAATATCTGATATAGTGGCAAGTTTTGTTTTATATCCTTTACTTATTTTCCAGTTAATAAACTGGTCAAGCCCATTTGCATATTGATCGGAAGCAATAATCAATAAATTATAATCTGTACTTTTTGTTGAGCTAATATTAGTAGGTGTGGAATAATTAAGGATAGCTTTTTTATGAATATTATCAAATGTTCTAGAAAAATTATATACGATATTATCAAACATTTGGTCATATTCAATCCTTACACTAAAGGAAGACAGTATTTCCAGTTTACCTTGTTGAGGATTATACTTAATCGGTGTAAGTACCATGTTAGTATTTGCAACATTCCTAAATGTCATTATTTCACTCAGATTTGCTGAATTATTAGGATAATATACATCTGTTGAATAAAAAGCATTATCAATATCAAAGCCCGTTGGGATCTGATCTTCTTCTAATGGGGTCTGAAATGGATATACTGTATATCCGTTTAAATGGGTTACCGTTTCATTGAAAATTGTAATGGTCAAATTGCTGCCCTCAGGTATCTGAATTAATTCACTGATATTTGGCATAGCAGGAAAACCAATATCGTCAGTAGTTGCGTATTCAGGAAAAGTCAATTTTTGGTAAGTAGTACTACCTTCTATTATATTTTCACTAAAAAAACCAAGTAATTCCACATCAAGAATAATATAGAAATCTCCTGTCTCAATTACTTGACATGATGGTTTTACAGGGTTAATGTTTCCATTTAATGGAATCCATACCTGTGAAAAACTATTAATGACTCCTAACATCAAGAATATTAAAAGCAACATAAATAAATTAAATTTTTTCATAAAGCCTCTCTTTTTATTCTTTTTATTAGTTAACTTTTCATTTGTTTTCCGGCAAGTAATAGTATTTTCTTTTTCTTAATCAAAAGTAGTCATTTTTTTCATTTCTGATAATATTTTCTCAATTTTTATCTTTTCGCAAACCATTTGATAATTTTTATAACCATTTATCTAATAAAAGAGAGATTGCAATATACAAATAACGTTAACCATAACCGATCTATTGTTAAAAATCATAATATTGGTTTGCGAGAGAAGTCCTGATTCCAAAAAAGATATATGTGTTTTTGTCATCAATTGTTTTGTTAATAAATGCCCGATTATTACATTCTATAAAAACCTGCATATTTGTTCTCGGATTTATAATATATCCTAATCTCAAATTTAGCTGAGTAATTTCAGTAAGCAATCCATTCCTGTCCATAAGCAGATCATCAGGATTTATGGTTGCCATAGTGTCTGAAACAAAAATATCGGATCCGTAATGATAATAAGAGTAATCATATCCTATGTTTGTTCTTATATATTTAATATCCAGATAAAAATCACGATAAGAGTAAAATAATCTGCCAAATATTTCATTGAAATTTGCTCCATTAGGATGTGCAAGTGATTCGTTGGCATTGGTGTAACTTTGCAAAACATTATCATGAGCATAAGTGTAGGGCTCAACATTATTATACTCCAGTTGTATGTATAAATTTTTGAAATTAAAAGGTTCAAATATTTTCAACCCTGTCTGGTACCCAAATTTCTTTCCTGTATATGATTCTGAATAGTTATCTAAAATTATCTGCTCGTACAGTTGATAATGTTTTGTGATTCTGATTTTGGTCTGAAAACCAAGTAAAATATTATTCCCATTGTTTAGCCCATATTGAATTGATCGTGTATATATTATCGGATTAAAAAAATTGAGATTGAAATTATTATTCGAAGTGGAATCGGTTGATTTCCATATTACTGCTTCAAGTAATCCAAATTGTATGTTTTTATTGATAATTATATTCAAATAGTTAAAAGAGCCATGTTTTCTCTGATATGCCAGTAATCTCGAGTCAGATACTGAAATTTCCTGATGTGAAGAAAGCATATAAATATATTGGAATTTATTAAAAGTTAAGCTCGTTTTTACAAATGGATAATTGTATGAATAATCTGATAATAAAAGGGATCTATATCCTTCTCCTATGAAATTTTTTGAATGTCCCAGATGAAAGTTCAACCAAGTTTTCGGAGAGTACGACAAATATCCCGAAGCACCTGAAAAATCATGACCGGAACCCTTAAATCCTCTGTTTCTTCCCTGTCCTGGAATAACCTTGCTTTGAAGCACATATTGATGAATATATTCGGGGAAAAATGCCTGATTTTCAAAAAAATCGGAATAAAACGATAGTTTATTTGCAATGGTTCCTTTGACCATAATACCTCTTGTATTTATAAATAATCTTGAGGTATCGGAAGCACTATATCCTGATTGAAAATGAAAAAGCGGATTGATTGCTAAAAAAAAATCTGTAGTATCCACAAGAATTAAATCCTCAGATTTTAACTTTCTCAATAACCAAGAATGGCTTTTATTAAAAATCTCCAAATCTTTAATATTAAATCCGTAAAGAGCAGAATCAACATTAACATGTTGATTAATATAAGAATATAATAATGGCTTAAACGAAGTATGAATACATGAATCAGAAAAATTTAATTCCTGATTTAATTTAATTGCAATATCATGATTTAAAGGACAATATTCCTGCTGAGAAAAACTGTAAAGACTTAAAAATCCAAACAATAAAATAATCCTGAAACTCATTTAATGCTTTCTTTGAGTCTTTTTCGCTTTGCAAGATATGAAATCAGCACAGCAAATATAGTAGTTATTATCAGTAAAAGGAATCCAAGGGAATATGTCCCGATATTTTGCAATATAAATGCAATTACAATTAATAATATTGCAAATATTGACAAAATAAATGTCGAAAAATTGTGAGAAAATCCAAGATATAAAAGTATGTGGTGCAAATGATTTCTGTCCGGTTTAAACGGTGAGCGTCCTCTCAATATTCTGATAGCAAAGACCCTGAACAAATCGAAAAGAGGAATGAACAAGGTTGCAATAGCAATGACAGGGGCAGATTTTATTGCATATGGATGAATGAAATGACCGTTTATTTGAATAAATTCAAGAGCGAAAACTGATAATATCAGTCCAAGTAACATTGATCCTGTATCACCCATAAAAATTTTCGCAGGAGTCACATTGAAGCGCAAAAAAGCAAGTAATGAACCAATTAATGCAACAGCCATAATAGCATGCTGATAATCACCTGCTAATACAAACCATGTTGCAAAAGTTGCCGAACTGATAATTCCGAAACTAGCCGATAATCCATTAATTCCATCAATCATATTAAATGAATTGATAATTACCAAAATGACAAGAATTGAAAAAATAATACTTATTATCGGATGTAGTTCACCAATGCCAAATATTCCAAACATATATGTAATTCTGATATTTCCCCAAACAACAAGTATAGTTGCAGCTACAATTTGTCCGACAAATTTTTTAAATGCAGACAATCCGGTTAAATCGTCTTTTATTCCAATAAAAGATATTACTGTCATTGCAGCAATAATATACTGTAAGTGTGCACATTCCGTAAAATTTGTCCAAAAAGTAATCGCAAACATCACTCCTCCGAAAATTCCTATTCCGCCCAGTGTGGGAATTTTCTTTGAATGTGATTTTCTAATGCTGGGTTCATCATAAAGATTTTTTGCCTCGGCGACTCTGATAATTGTAGGAATTGCAAGAAAAGTAATACCAAATGCAGTTAGAAAGCTATAAACTAATATTTGTACAATATCCTGATTCATTAAAAGCAAAGATAAATATTAATATTTGCAATTTGTACAATCATACATTTATATTCTGTGTTTCGTATTCTTTTCATAATATAAACTCAAATAGCTGGAATAGCGGGATTTGCTGATTTTTTGTTCATCAACAGCCTTTTTGACAACACAATTGGGTTCATGAGTATGTGTGCAGTTTTGGTATTGACAATCATGAGATAATTTAAAGATTTCCGGAAAAAAATGATAAAGTTCATTTTT
>JBDRPR010000178.1:0-6390 GCA_043826845.1 Bacteroidota bacterium | reverse complement strand
AAAAATGAATTTTATTGTTTTTATATAGTAAACATTATATCTAATTTCAAGGCTTAGTAATCAAATAATGATCTATTCTATAATTGCATCAACAATTTCGTTCTCAAAATCAAAAAATACCTGTTTTAATGAGCTTGAACCGTTTGTCCCATAATTCACGAAGAAAATCATAGTGATATCCCTCTCTGGAAAATAAAACAGATTGGCATTATAGCCAAGATCCCTTCCTGTATGGCCTATCCCGTAGGCTGGTTTTTCGGTAAACTTTTTAATCATACCCACACCGGTATAAAAATTTTCTTCCTCCTGAACAAAATCCTGCATAAGCAATAGCGATTCGTCGCTTATAAGAGTTTTATCGACCAAAAGAGCATTAATAAATCTATTTAAATCGAAAACATTGGAGTATATTCCTCCATAACCGTTTCCACTACCTGTAATAAGATTTGACACGTTAATAATCTGGCCGTTATTATGAAGATCAAAGTATCCCTGTGCACAGTAATCAGGCAAATCTTCTCTACCCTGATAATAAGTATCATTCATCCCAACAAAATTCAGAACTTTCTCTCTCAATAATTTATCATGTTTTTCTCCCGTTGCTTTTTCAATACACATTGACAGTAAAAGTGTATTTGTGCTGGAATAATATGCAGGAAAAGGGTCATTTAGCTTATATCCTTCCACTCCATAGACATATTTCAATAATTCTTCCTGAGTCCATATTTTATTGGGATTATTGAGCACAGCAAGATAAAACTCAGAAGAAGTGATTACATCAAATATTCCTGTCGTATGATTCATCAATTGTTTTAAGGTGATACCTTCGGCATTATCAATTTTATCAAGGATATCCTGATCAATATATTTAGAAACAGGGTCATTTATATTCATTTTCCCTTCTTCCTGCAATATAAAAACCAATGTGCCAACAAGTAACTTTGTGATACTGGCTGCTTTGGAAATATGACAGGGTTGAAACTTAACTCCTTTTTCTATATCAGCGAATCCTGAAGACCCAACCCAAGTGCCATTTGAATCCTTGACCAGAACTGAAATACCAGGTAATCCAAGATTTACATATTTCTCAATGATAGTCTGAAAAACAACCGATTTTGGATGAATGCTGTCAGCGTATGGATTTATGCAATTAAGCTGTTGAGTGGACTCCACATTCTTCTTACAGGAGATTAAAATGACATTTAGTACAAATATCAACCCGAATATCCAAAATATTATGTTTCTTGTTTTCATTTTACTTCGATTTTAATGGAATTGATAATCCGATTAACAATGAATTTATTGGAATTATCGGAACGTAGTTTTTTACATATATTCCCTGTAAGTATGATTTTAGACTTATATGCAGCTTCAATCCATAAGTTCTTTCTTTAATCAGAGAATAACTACCTCCCAGTTCAAGTTGCCCAATAAACTGTGATCTTCCCGAAATCACGCTTTTCTTTTCATAAATGCTATCATCATTTAAAATGAAAACATCACCATCTTCAATAGAATATGCATATCCAAAACCCAGACCGGCTCCAATTAAAAATCTTTTAGTTACAGAGCGTTCATAATTAATTGAAGGATATATCCAGATACTGGTCTGAATAAACCTGTGATAATAAAAGCCCAGATTGCCTTTTACAATAATGTGATTTTTTTCACTTTGATTAAGTTTCTTTGAAAGATAACCCTCCATACCAGGATGAAATTGACTGTAAAACAACTTAGAATATGTAGTAACCGGAAGTGAAGTAATGTTATTGGATAATACAATCCCAAATTCTTTACTCTGACTTTTTCCTGTAACAAAACAAAATTGAAAAAGCAATAAAGACATTGTTATACTGAGACTTACTTTATTTTTCATATAATTTTATTTCAATCAAAAATAGTCTGTTTGAGCTTAACTGACAAATATGTTTTTTAATTTCTTTAAATGATTAATAATTAATCATTAGGTATCATTCCATAGTAATGCAAGCTTTTTCTATCTTGTCTTTTTACCAATAAAATATATCTTTGTACTACATGAGTAATTTTGATGTTATTGTTATTGGTGCAGGTCCTGCCGGATTATTGGCAGCAGGTCGGGCAGCAGAATTAGGAGGCAAAGTTCTGGTTCTTGAAAAAATGCGTCAGGAAGGACGCAAACTTTTAATTACAGGCAAAGGTCGATGTAATATCACAAATAATGCCTCTATCGGTGAGTTTATTACACATGTTTATCCTGATGGTCGTTTTCTTCGAAGTGCCTTTTCACAATTCTTCTCAAATGAGATTATTGAACTGCTTAAAAAATATGGAGTAGAATCTGTATTAGAACAAGGAGGCCGTTATTTCCCTTCAAGTGGTCAATCTGCAGATGTATTGAGCGCTTTGTTGAAATGGACAAAAGAATTGAATGTTGAGATAAAATGCGGTCATAGGGTTGAAAAACTGATTGTTGAAAATAATGCGATACAAGGTATTCAGACTAAAGATGAAATATTCAAAACCAAAAGCATTATACTGGCAACCGGAGGAAAATCCTATCCTGCCACTGGTTCAAACGGAGAAGGATATGAACTGGTCAGACAACTAGGCCATACTATAGAAAAAGTAAGACCTGCTCTGGTACCTCTGGAAACCGAAAACAATGTGGCAATGAGATTACAGGGTCTTAACCTGAAAAATGTCAAAGCAATTGTTTGGATTAATGGCAGGAAAGCAAGTGAAGCCTTTGGTGAAATGATTTTTACACATTTCGGACTTTCAGGTCCTATAATTCTTACTCTTAGCAGAATTGTTGTTGATGAATTACAAAAGAAGAACAGAGTAGAAATCACCATTGATCTGAAACCCGCACTTGATGAACAAAAACTAGATGCGCGTCTGATTCGCGACCTGAATGAACATGGTAAAAAGAAGGTTGGCAATATTTTCCGTTACTGGCTTCCGGCATCAATGATTCCTGTTTTCATTGATCTTTCAGAGATCGATCCTGAAAAAGAATGTCATCAGATATCATCAAAAGAAAGGAAACAGATTCTTCATCTTCTTAAAAACCTTCGCTTTAAAATCTCCAACTACCGATCTTTTAAAGAAGCTATTATAACAGCCGGTGGCGTTTCTATAAATGAAATCTCATCCAAGACAATGGAATCTAAACTGGTACAAGGGCTTTATTTTGCAGGTGAAATTATTGATGTAGATGCCGAAACAGGTGGTTATAATTTGCAGATTGCTTATTCTACAGGTTGGCTTGCTGGGAATTCATGTTTAAAAAGCAAATAATTTCTGAATACCACAAGTCTGTTTCGTCACCCTTGTTCCTGAATTTCATAAAACATATTTAGACGATATATATACCGAATCAAAACTACTGTGATCTTAATACTCTTTTGCGTTTATTAATTAACCTGCACTATTTATGAGAAATTTGACCAGTATTTAAAGTATTTTTATAAATTTGTGGGAATTAAACAATTTATGTACGATATCAATTGATATTACATGTATATCGCGATAAATTGAACTAAAAGTAACATGAAGAAACTGGCTGTCAAGGGATGTTGTAAATCATGCTGTCTTAATAAACTAACTTGAAATATTAATAAATGTGGAGAATTTTTATAACATGAAATATGGATTAATATTAATAATCATATATACAATTTGTTTATGTATTAACATATATGGACAAAGTTCAAAACCCGACCTGTCAACAGAAGCAAAAGCAGAAATAGATTCATTATTTGATGCGTTTAACAAGGCAAAACACGACACTACTCGCATCAATCTTTATCTTGATATTGGAAATGTATATATGTATAAACATAACGATTCTGCGATGTATTACTATAATAAAGCCCTGGTTCTGGCTGATAAATCTATTACCGGTCAATCCACCACAAGTGATCAAACAATATCTGTCTTTTATTTGCTTAAAGCATACTCGCTACGGTTAATTGGAATTGTACACTCTGATCAGAGCAAAAACAATATAGCAATTGAGTATTTTTTAAAGGCATTGAAAATCTTTGAAGAACAAAGCACATCCCCATACAAAACTACAACTACAGTTGGTAGAAAAGGAGTGTCTGCCTGTTACAACAATATAGGACTTGTTTACTCAAACCAGAGCAGATATGAAAAGGCTATTGAGAATTATTCAAAGGCTTTGAAAATTAGTGAAGAATCTGGCGATAAAAGCGGAATGTCTGCATGTTATACTAATATTGGTATTATTCACTCTGACCAGGGTAATTATGACAAAGCAATTGAATATTATTTTAAGGCTTTGAGAATTAAAGAAGAAATTAACGATAAAAAAGGAATGTCTAACTGTTACAACAATATAGGCAATGTCAACTATTTTCAGGGTAGCTACGACAAAGCAATAGAGTATTATTTAAAATCTTTGAAAATTAATGAAGAATCAGGCGATAAAAAAGGAATGTCTTCCTGTTATACAAATATTGGTAGTATTTACTATTTTCAGAGCAGACTGTCCCTCACAAAAGGAAATGAAGAACAGGCAATAAGAGATTACGACAAGGCAATTGAGTATTATTTAATGTCTTTGCAAATTAAGGAAGAAATAAGCGATAAAAAAGGGATGTTTGATTGTTACACTAACATTGGAAGTGTTATATATAATCAGGGAAGTATATCTTCCGATCCAAAGTTCAAAGCTGAAAAATACGATATTGTTATTGAGTATTTTTTGAAAGCATTAAAAATTTCAGAAGAAATTGGTGACAAAAATGGGACAGCAATTATTTACGGTAACATTTCAGCCATGCATCTGGCAATGGCTGATTCGACAACGAAGCAAGATGCAGTTGAGAAAAAGTCCCATCTGTTTGCTGCATTGGAATATGGAATAAAAGCTTATGAGCTTGCCGTTGAAATCAAAGCATTACCGATGCAAAATGATGCTGCAGCCCTTTTACAAAAAATATATACAATGCTTGGAAAATACAAAGAGGCAATAAAATATGCAGAAACCTTCATTTCAACTCAGGATAGCATGTTCAGCGAAGAAAAAACACAGGCACTGGCTGAAATGAGCACAAAATATGAAACTGAAAAAAAGCAGTTTCAAATTGAGAAAATGGAAAACCAAAAGCGGCTTGATGATAAAACAATTGAAGCTCAACAGGCTAAAAACCATATGCAACAAATAATCATTATCTCTGCAATTGGGGGGTTTTTAATTGTTCTGGTTTTTTCGATTATTATTCTTCGTATGTTCCGTCAAAAACAAAAAGCAAATATTTTATTAGCAGAACAAAATGAGGAAATCCGCCAGCAAAAAGAAGAAATTTCCACCCAACGTGATGAAATCGAGGCGCAACGCGATACTGTTATTGAGCAAAGAGACCATATCAAAGAACAAAAGAAAGAAATTGAAGACAGTATTCAATATGCCAAACGTATCCAAACAGCAGTACTCCCTACTGAAAAATACGCTGCTTCAATTCTGGGTGATCACTTTATTATATTCAGGCCAAAGGATGTAGTTTCCGGTGACTTTTATTGGGCTGCAAAAGTAAACCAAAGGCTTATCATTACTGTTGCCGATTGTACAGGGCATGGTGTACCTGGAGCTTTTATGAGTATGCTGGGAGTTTCATTTTTAAACGAGATTGTTCGTAAAAAAGAGCTGATCAATGCTGCGATGATGTTAAATAATTTGCGATCATCTGTAATTGAAGCACTCAAACAAACAGGAGAAGAAGGAACTCAAAAAGACGGAATGGACATGAGCTTAGTTATTATAAACACAGATAATAAACAATGCCAGTGGGCCGGTGCAAATAACCCTCTATGGATAATAAGAAATACTGACTTGAATAATCAGGTTAGTTCCAGGGATGAAAACACCCTGCTTATAGAAGAACATGCTAATGATATTATTGAAGTGACAAAACCTGACAAAATGCCTGTTGCCGTTCATATTCATATGGAAGAATTTACAAACCATCAAATACAACTGAACACAGGTGATAAGTTATTTCTGTTTTCTGATGGCTTCCCTGATCAATTTGGCGGGCCAGATGGTAAAAAATTCCTTTACAAAAAATTCAGAAAGCTGATTGCAGAAACTTCTGCACTGCCAATGAAAGAACAGGGACAACAAATTGAAATGTATTTGGATAAATGGATAACCTGTAATAGTCAGAAATACGAACAAGTTGACGACATTACGGTTGTTGGATTAAAGATATAGAAAATGCTTTGGATTGAAAACTACAATAATATAATCTAAAGCAACTTTTTAGACGCAGATACTCTTGATTATGATTTAAGTAATGGCAAAATTGAAAACGATGGAGATATTATAATGGGGTTAAAAAATAATTTATAATAATAAAAATATTTGTTTGTCGAAGCCTT
>JBDRPR010000177.1:0-7435 GCA_043826845.1 Bacteroidota bacterium | reverse complement strand
CGTGTGCTCTTCCGATCTGCATAAAGCCGCCAATCACCCACTCCCTCTAATTTGACTTTCAAAATGCCGTGTCATTCAGAGCGAAGCGAAGAATCTAATAAAATTAGTCGGTCAGTAGTGATATAATATATAATTTAAAATTTTATATCCCCGACTGACCATTGGGCATGGATTTTTTTATTCTTATATCAAAAACATCAGACTTTATTGATGGGCACTAATTATAATAGTGATCATTTAATTTGTATATTTTCCCGGGAAGGCTTTTAATAAGATTTTTAAATTCAAGCTCAAGAAGAAGTGCAGAACTTTCACTTATTGTCAATCCACTTTTTAATGAAATGATATCAATATTTAAGGTTTTATCTGTTTTCAAAAGGTCGATAATTTTTTGTTCTCCTGAAGTAAGATCAGGAATAAGTTCTTTTTGTTGCCTGACAGTTTTATTTACAGGGATTTCCCACCCCAATAAATATTCAATATCATCGGATGTTTCTATCAATGCAGCTTTATTTATTTTTATTAACTTATTACATCCCATAGAGTAAGTATTTTTGATATTTCCCGGAACTGCAAAAACTTCACGGTTATAAGAGTTGGCAATATCCGCAGTGATTAATGCTCCACCCTTAACTGCTGATTCAATAACAATTGTGGCATCTGTGAGTCCTGCAATTATCCTGTTGCGACGAACAAAATTCTTTTTATCTCTTATCGAATTTCTTCCAAATTCAGTAACCAATGCTCCATTATTAATAATATCAATTGCAGTTGCTTTATGCACTGCAGGATAAATAATATCGAGACCATGACCAAGAATTGCAATGGTTTGAAGCCCATTTTTTAGTGCAGCCCGGTGAGCACAAATGTCGATGCCGAATGCAAGGCCACTAACTATTATTGGGTTATGTTTTTTTTCAGCTAAAGATTTTACAATATTTTCACAGACTTCTTTTCCGTATGGGGTAGATTTTCTTGTTCCGACAATGCTGATCATTTTTTTTGTATTAAAATCAGTATCTCCTTTATAATATAATAAAATTGGGGCATCTACACATTCTTTTAACCGGTTTGGATAATTTTCATCAAGATAAAACAGTGTTTTAATGTTGTATCTTTTCACAAATTCAAGTTCATCCTGTGCATTTTTGAAGATTTCCGGCTTTTTAATATATTTTGCTAAAATAGGACCTACACCCGGAATTTTTTTCAAAATGCTTTCTTTCTCAGCAAAAATACCTTCATAACTTCCGACATAAGCAATTAAATTTTTTGCAGTTATCGGACCAATTTTTGGAATCATGCTTATCGCAATTTTATATAACAAGCTCTCATTCATTATACTTATAGCTGATTTATAAAGTGTTTTTTTTGAAGATCATTTAGTTGTTTGCTGTTTTTTGAGATTTCAATAATCCTGTTTTTTATTTGATCAGATTCTTTGATATTTGCCTGTTTCAATATCAGGTAATGATGATATAAAAAAACAAGATTATCAGGATACAAAGTAATCAATTGTTTGCTGAAAATCTCAGCTTTTTTGTATTTTTTTTCTCCGTCAAGATAAATTTTCATAAGAAAATAAGTGGATTCAGTTTTTAAATATACATTGTCCGATTTCAAACATTCTTCTAACAATGTAATGCCCTTTTCTTTATCTCCTTTTGGATAAAAGGCTATATAAGGGTAAAATATAGGATATTTTTCAGTCACATATGATATTGCATATAAATATAATCCTGAAGTAAGTCTGAAATTTTCATATTGATTTTCTTTTCCGAAAGATTGTTTTAAAAGATTAATGGCTTTACTAAGATTATTTAGTGCACTGATATATTTATTATTAAATATCTGAAATCTTGTTTTATATGCATATAAAGATATTAAAGAAAATAACTGAGAATTGTTCAGGATTTTTACTGAATTCAATTTATTTATTCCTGTGTCAATTATTGAATTTGCTTGTTTTGCAACAGAATCTGTCTGAATCCCTGAGATATAAATCCACCAGCAATAGTTTGTCGTTGCCAAATAGACTGACTCATTAATATTTGTTTTTTTTCTATTGATAGACTGAAATATTTTATTGGCTGACTTAAGTTGATAATTATATATATATAAGTATAATGAATCTTTTTCGTTATCAGAAACCGGAGAAGAAAATAGATAATGACTGTTTAATAATAAACAGAAAATTATTCCGAAGATATATTTATTATATTGTAACAGATTATTTAAAGTTTAAGCGTGCCTCCTAAAGTAAAATATCCGAGGTTGCAGCTTCCCAATTCGGCAAATATGGCCAGATTTTTTGCAAAATAATACCTTAAACCCAAACCTGCGCCAAAACGTGGCTTTATATAGTTATCAGTATGCGTTATATATGTATTGGTAGCCGTATCATAATAATAACTGGATTGATACTGAGTAAATTCAAGGCGTACAGTTGTGGAAATGTACATGTCAAGTTCTTCAAGATTCCCTAAGTCCAGATTTTCTGATAATAGTTGTGTGAAATGGAATGATCCCATTACTCCTCCTGAGATGTATGAATAATTGTGATAGTAAGAAGAGTTTATTTTATTTTTGTATTTTCTGTATTGTATTCCTCCAAATGCACCTATTCCAAGGTATTCGTGCACTCCTATTTCCAGCTTGGCGACAACAGGAGGAATAAATAAATAATTATATGTATTTGCCACCCAGACAGTATTCCCAAAATACCAGTAGTCTCCAAAAGAAATCCCTGCGCTGATAAGAATATTCCCCTTAGTAAACTGGGCATTCACTATTGAAATTGAAGCCATAAGTATCATAACAAAACTGATGATTGATTTTCTCATCTTTATATAGAATATTAATTTATAAAAAACTATACTTTTTCAAAGTACGGAACAAAGCTATGAAAATGTGTAATTATTGTTATATCCGATTTCAATATTTTATCAACAAAAGAAAAAGAAATAATCTGGAATGAATCTATTTTATTTTTTTTGCGGTTTCATATTAAAATTTGTTTATTTTTGCTTTCGTTAACAAATAAAATAGTGCGCATGAAAAAAATTATTACTTTATTTAGTTTACTGCTGATTTTTACAGCTTTTTCATTTGCAAATACAGATTCGTACAGGATTGATGACAATCAGATTGAATCATTATTTGCAGCTGCAGAAGAAGTATCATTCAGTGATTTGTCATTAAGTGATGGTTTAAGGAGTATGGATATGGCTAGTCCTACTCAGGTGAAAAGTGAACCAACACCCGTAGTTGCATTTATTATAGCTTGGTTTATTGGACCACTTGGGATTCATAGGTTGTATCTTGGTACTGCAACATTAACTTTCATAGGTTATTTGTGTACAGGAGGTGGCTTCGGAATCGTAGCTTGTGGTGACTGGGTTGTGTTACTTATCGGTATGCTAAATGATGACATCAGCAAGTATGTGGATAATCCTGCATTTATTATGTGGTAGAATTTCACAGACTAAAAAATAAACCTGCTTTTTTAAAAATAGCAGGTTTTTTTATTTTATACCGACTGGCAAACAAGATAATTAAAACAACTCGCTTCGCTTTTGTTATAAAACTTTTTAGCCGTTGGCATTAACCAAACCAGCCAAAAGATTTCATTTTATTCATCTTGTTGGCGGTTTGGTATTAAGGGATAGAGTAAAATGCTTCTGTTTTTAAAAGAACATTTTTTATGGAATCATTAAAGCTCCGGCATTTTTCATGATTATATTTATTGGCCAGATGTTCTGCTCTGTTTATGCCTCCATAATAAAACCTTTGTAAAAGAGCCAATCCACCAAAATAGCCTGTTAAATAATATTTGTAATAAAATGAAATTCCTGCAACTCCAAGAGAGAATAAATGCAAAGTAAAATTTAAAACTCCTTCAGCAGTATTTCCGGTGTATATCTGGCCGAGCCCGGGAAAAAAAGTAGAATATTTTTGTGCTTTATGAGGACTTTTAATTTTTGGAGGTTGTGAATAATACATATCTATATAATATATAATACTATCTTTTTCCTGATCGGACAATTCGCTGAGATGAACAAATTTTAATGCCGTCTGATGTGCATTTTTCCATTTTTTTGTCTCATTAAAAACCAAAACCTGAAGCAAAAGAGATTGATTTACCAATGAAGTGTCTTTTATATAATTATTCATCAAATCAATCTGGTGTTCTGCAAATTCGAATTCCTGTATCAGATATGAGCATAAAGCACTTTCGTACCGAATACTGTAATGTATGCTATCAGGAAGATTATAAAAATTTACTCTTGACAAGGTTTTTGAAGCGCTTTTAAAATCATCAAGTTGCTTATAACAATTTGATTTTAGCAACAAGACTTTTGCTGTCAATAAATTATCATCTGACAAATAAATAATCTTCTCACATTCCAATTGAGCCAGATAGAAATTATGCACAGCCATTAAACTATCAACCCGTTTTAAAGGATTGTCAGCAAAGCTATTCAAAAATCCTGCGCAAAGGAATATGCAAATCAAGCATAATCTGATGATTGATTTCATTATTAAATTCATCTCTTCTAAATTTTACACTAAAAACACTGCCCCAGATATTTCCAACATAATATACTGAAAATATTCCTCCAAAAATTATAGTTTTATAATTGAACAATCCGTCTTTTTTACAATTCTCGTAAGTGACAAGACCCATTGCAGAAACCATCAAAAATGCTGCTGCTCCTTCGCCATATTTTCCTGTATATACTTTTCCCAGTCCAGGTATCACGCCGGATAAAAATCCTGCAACAAATTTTGAACGTGGCTTAAAATTATTAATCCTGTCAGCATATTCTAAATAATTTTTTTCATGCTCAACCAGAGGGAAATAACTCAGTGAATAATAATTTTTTAAACTGTCAAATGTAATCATTTCACGACTGAGTAATGCGATTGAACTTAACTGAAAATTTTTAAATTCATTGAATTCCTTTTTATTGGTTCGAAAATTTGTCAATAAATTATAGCTCAAATCATATTTTTTTTGAACAATATTCCCAAAGGAATTGTAAAAAACAGATTTATTATAAAAAACCGAAGTGGTATCTACTTTTTTAAAATACATAGATGAACTATCAGTTTGTTTCAGACTGTAATAAGCAATGCCAATATAATAGTATAAAGAATCTGCAGATAAACTGTAATTTTTATTGTCACTTTTTAACAGAAAGATGGCATCATCGTACAATTCGTTTTCAAGCAAATGGTTAATAAATCCGATTTGATTTGACTCATATAATGACGAATCCTGAGCAATTGCACAGATTACCTGACAAAGAAAAGTGCAATATGCCAGAGTTTTAATCAATAATCTTTCATTTTAAAAGAGTCTATTGACTCAATTACTTTTCCGGTTTTAAAATCAATTTTTGAAGGGGGAACATCTATTGCTCCCAATTTATTACATCTCATTAAACGATCTGCTGACAGAGGAATACCTTTTAATAAACCGTATTTCTTAATCATCAAAAAACTGAATTCAGAACAACTTGGATTGTGCATGCATTTGGTCGAAAACTGGGAGGAAATTACTGCCTGATAGAAATATAACATATATCCAAAACTCAAAGAAACGGGATTGTATTTGACAAAAAGATTTTTTGAATCAGCAAACATATATTTTACTTCACGTTTATCAAATTGATGATCATGAAAATCAATCTCAGAAAGTAGTGTAAAATCAGATTTTTGTGAAAATGAAGTATGGATTAACAACATAACAACAAAAAATATCATAAAACTATATTTATTCATTGTTAATGATTTTAGCATCTTCAGGAATAATAAAGTCAAAATATTGACTGTTTGCTTTCAGCCCTGATTTAAGATCGGAAATAGTAATTTTATTGATTGTAGAATCACCATTTGCAAAATAATCAATCTGAGTTATATTCTGTGGTAAAGAGAACTGATTCAGTATCATATAATCATAATAATAGATTTTTTGAACAATTTTCTCATCTTTATAATATGCTGAATATATGGGTTGATAATTTTCATGTACCAGTTCAACTTTGGATATGCGCGAAAGCAATTCAACCGGAGGAATCCATGTTGTTACCGATAGTCCTTCATCAAATCGGGTTTCTTTGACTTTAAACTTTAAATCCATTAATCCCATATCCTGAGTTTTGTTATTCAAAAAAATATATAACACATTATTTTCAGTTGTGAATAGCTTGTCGGTTTTAACATATACCTCATTTTTATCAGGAAAGTAAATTTTTGCTTCACCTAGTTTATTCGAAATATAAAAATATTCTTTCGGGTATGTATATCGGGTGATCATTTTTCCTTCTTTGTACAGATAGTAAACTTCAGATTGGAATTTGAGCAACTTGCCTTTAGTTAGACTTTTAGTCTCCATTTTAAGGCTTATTTTACTGATATTATCTGAAATTAAAGAACAAAACAGTGTAAAAACAGAAATTATAATAATATACTTAACAAAAGTATGTGGCATATTTTTTCTTTTAGCAATATTTATTTAATGAGGTAATCAATTTGTTTTTTTCACTTTTGCTTAGAAGACTGATATTTATAGCCGGATATTTCAGTGTTTTCTTTTCAAACTTTTGATAAATAATTAAAAAAGATTTGAATTTTCCCATTTTCAGTTGAATTTCATATTTTACAAAAGAAGATTTCGGAATCTCTATTGCTTTATTTACTCTTTGCATAAACCTGAGCGTATAAAACCTGAATATTATTTTATGGTTATTGTCATTAAAATAGAAATAATGATAATCGATTATATATTCCCACAAATAATATAAAATATATAGGATAGCTGTTAAAAACACAACGTGATAATTACTTTTTTCCCAAAAAATAAACCAATCAGACATTAACGAAAAAATTATTATCAGCATGCATATCAATGCAATAATAAACCTCCTGATTTTTAATTGAATAGTTTTTTTATAATTCCCTAATTCCATTACTTATTATTTAATGAGTTCTTTCTTTAATTATTTTTTTGCAAAATTAATGATAATTCTCAACTTGTTTGTGCTACACCCAGTGTGTTTTCTTCTGCTCGCTGTATTAAGTATGATATCAATTGTTATACAGAATTATACGGAATATTCTTGATCCATTATTCTTGGTCAGGAATACTATAAAATAATTCTGAAAGGACAACCAACAAGATAATCAAATCAATCTGCTTTGCTCTTTCTTTGAAATAGTTAATTGGTCAGCATTATATACTTAATTGCAAAAAGAATCCGACAAAATTAATCAACTTTTATTTATGGCATTATATCACTATTGGTCAAAGAAATTGATATAAAATAAACAAGTTATTAACATTTTTATATCAAAGATTAATCGCCTGTTAATGTGCCAAAAACATTAAGTTATTTAAAAATCTTAATAGAATTATATATTTTTTTTTCTT